>JASFHE010000586.1:0-4497 GCA_050123415.1 Desulfobacteraceae bacterium
ACCAACCCCTGCAGCAACAGCTTCATTTACAGACCAACCTACATTAATCATGTCCTGTACCTGGCTGAGTCCTCTGTCTATAACCTCCGTGCTCGGGGTACCAGGATATCCGTCAGCACTATGAATGCCGGATCTTACACAGCCAACAGCGAAGGCAATATTTCCCTGCAGTACAAGTTCTTTTCCGGCTTCATCAGTGCACATATTTTTCATAACATTGGTGCTCATACTTCCATCCTCCCTGGGTATTAAACATATTTTTTATGGCATTTTTTCTATCATTTCTGCCATTCGTGGTAATGCGGTAAGATTACACAAAGATCACGAATAATACCGGCCAGCAGTATGTTAGTCAAGAAATTATACAATACTATAGACTTGAAACACTATTATTTTCAAGAAAACATATTTATTGACTTAGCATTGGTAACGTGGTATTACCAATTATACGCAATCCTATATAACACAGGAAAAATATGTTTAAACCAATCAAATCAGTGAAGATATCCGACAGGGTCTATGAACAGTTAAGAGACATGATCTACAGGGGCGAACTCAGGGCAGGCGAAAAACTCATGTCCGAAAGGGGCATGGCCATAGCTTTTAATGTCGGCAGGCCCACCGTAAGAGAAGCCATCCAAAAACTTACTGAACAGGGGCTCATCGAAAGCCGCCGCGGGGTAGGAACTTTTGTACTTGGTGAGGACACAAGAAAAAATAAAAAACCACTCCTCCAGCTCCTGAATGGTCAGGATTTCACCATTGTCGACCTTCTTGAAGTGAGACTTGTTCTGGAGTCAAACAGCGCTGCCCTGGCCGCGAGAAGGGCAACGGAGCAGGATATCAGGATTATAGAGCAGAGTCTTAACCGGCTTCTTGATACCAGGTACAGCGCTGACAGAGACCTTGATGATGAACTCAGTTTTCATATGAATATTGCCTATGCAACAAAAAATATCGTACAGGTCCATCTTATGAAGAGTTTTTATGATGTTTTGTATTACGGAATGAACCTGGCCTTCCCCACCCTGATAAAAGATGAAAAACTCGATGAAATGACATTTGACCAGCATATAACAATATTCAAGGCAATAGAAAACCGTGATCCGGAACTGGCAGCAGAAACAATGGAAAGCCACATAAGAATACTCCTTGAAATGTGTATTCAGAAAGAATTATAAGAAGACAGTCAACTTAACTAAGGGAGATTTAAAATGTTATGCAGGGAAATTGGCAAAACAGATTGTGAGGCATCAGTATTGAGTCTGGGCTGCATGAGATTACCCATGCTCAAACAAAAAGATCCTCCAAAAGATTTCATTGAAAGACAAAGGGCGGTTGACGAGGAAAAGGCCCTTGAATTGATCGAGTACGCCATTAATAACGGCATAAACTATTTTGACTCTGCCTATATGTACCATGCGGGAAACAGTGAATTAATACTGGGTAAAGCCATAAAGGGCAAAAGAGACGATCTATACATCACTACAAAATCACCGGTAATGATGCTCCGGAAGCATGAAGATTTTGACCGCATACTTGATGAGCAGCTTGAGAAACTGGGAACCGACCACCTTGATTTTTACCTGCTTCACGGCCTGAATAAAGATACATGGGAAAAGGCAAAGAGTTTAAACGCGTTTGAATTTCTTGACAGAATACAAAAGGACGGAAGAGCAAGATACGTGGGTTTTTCCTTTCATGATAAAGCAGATGTCTTCAAAGAGATAATTGACTCCTATGACTGGGCAGTATGCCAGATACAGTATAATTATTTTGATGAAAATTATCAGGCCGGAAAAGAAGGACTTAAGTACGCGGCCTCAAAGGATATTGGCGTTATCATCATGGAACCTTTAAGGGGCGGCAGATTTACCCAGAGGATACCTGAGGGAGTTCAAAAGATATGGGACTCTGCAGAAGTAAAGCGCAGTCCTGCCGAATGGGGACTTAGATGGGTGGCAAATCACCCGGAAGTTTCAGTAGTATTAAGCGGCATGACCTCAATGGAACAGCTCAAGGAAAATATTAAAATGGCAGACAGCTTTGCCCCGGACAGCCTTACCCAAAAAGAGCTTGATATTATAAAAAAAGCTGCTGATGCATACAGGGAATTGATGAAGGTAGACTGTACAGGCTGCAGTTACTGCATGCCCTGCCCCAATGGTGTGAATATACCCATGGTTTTTTCGGTCTATAATGACCTGTACATGTTTAATGATGATATGCCGACCATAACCTACAATACTTTGATTGGTCCCGGCCAGAATGCTGCCAATTGTGTCGAATGCGGTGAATGCGAGGAAAAATGCCCTCAGAATATAGAGATAATTGAAAACCTCAAGGAAGCACATGAGACACTTTATGATAAAGAATGGGAACCGGGTCCGGGCGGACCACCCAAAAAACCTGAAAAGTAGCTTTTTAATTTATTTTAAGGAGGCTGGATTTTATGGAAAGACGTGATTTTATTAAGGCTGGAGTTATGGGTCTTGGAGCACTGGCAATAGCAGATAAAAGTATGGCACTTGAGTATTATCCCAAAAAATCAGATAAAAAATGGGCTGTAATATACAGCACATGGTGCGGTTCAAGCCGTGATGCGGGAGTATGGATTTCTGAGGGATTGGGTGGTATTGCTGACGTATTTGATGTACGTGAAAATCCCGATCCATCAAAATATGACAATATTGTAGTTGGCGGTTCCATCCGGATGGGCAAGGTTTCCCAGGAGATGCAGGATTACCTGGCAAAAAATAAATCACAGCTGAAATCGAAGGTGAGAGGGCTTTTTGCTGTCTGCGGAAATGGCGAGAAGCCTGTGGGACCGACGCAGAAAGCCACGCTTATTGATAACCATCTGGCTAAACTGTGTGAAGTCAGCAAAGTCTCATCAAGTGTGTTTAACGGGAGAATAACGCAATCCCTGATGGAACCCGATATAGCTAAAATGATGAAGGACTCATATCCACGGATTGCGGGTAAAAAACTGGCGGATTACGACTTACTCAAACGATCTGCCTGCCTGGCATTTGGCAAGGAAATCCTTGATTCAGTTAAATAGTAGTATTAAAAACAGCAAAGAGGAAACAGGAAAGAGATGATGCCTTTTAGAAACTCTTTACTATATCCTCTTTCCTCTTTTCTCTTTCCTCTTTGCTATTTCCTGTACCTTAACAATCCTGATATAGCACTCAATTCCCTGCACCTGAATAATAATGCCGCAAGCAAATAGAATAGGATCCCTGCGATCACAAGAATAGCCACCTCAATAATGAGGTTAAAAATTCCTTGGCCAGGATTATCCGGGAACAATATTCCTTTGAGATAATATATCCCAAGCCCCATGACAGCAGCTGATGCGATGACTTTTGATACGGAGGCAACAATTGGAGTCAGGTCCCATGATGATATTTTTCTCTTCAGTAAAATTACAAGCAAAATAAAGTTGATCGTGGATGACATTGAAAGGGCAAGTGCAAGACCGCCATGCTTTAAAGGCCCCATAAGAATCATCCCAAAAAAGAGATAGGACAGGAATGTAATAACCGATACTTTTACGGGCGTCACAGTATCCTGAAGTGCATAGAATGCAGACACAACAATTTTGACTCCGGAGAAGGCCCAGAGACCAAAGGCATAATACATCAGCGCAGTTGCAGTCATATCCCTGGAAAACATGTCAAAAGCTCCTCTCTGAAAAAAAAGCTGAATTATGGGTTTTCCTAAAACTATCAAACCAACCAGGGCCGGAACGTTTATAAAGAATGTCAGTTTCAATGCGTGATTAATAGTATCAATGAACGCGATTTCATCCTTTTCCACGGCCTGTCTTGAAAGAGACGGCAAAGCCGCTGTGCTTATAGCAATGGCAAACACACCAAGAGGCAATTCAACGAGCCTGTCCGCATAATATAGCCAGGAGATACTGCCTTTTGGGAGAAAGGATGCGAGCAGTGTTGCTGTAAGCTGATTTACCTGGTAAACAGCTGACCCGAAAAGGGCCGGGAGGATAAGCAAACCGATTCTTTTCACGGCAGGATGCCCCGGTTGCCACATGGGCATAAGTGACAGCCCCTTTTTAAATATTATCGGGAGTTGCAGCATTACCTGCAAAACTCCTCCAATCAACACTCCGACAGCAGTCGCTATAACAGGCTCCGAAATATGCGGAGCAACAAGGAGAGTCGCGCCAATTATTCCCGCATTTAAAAAAATCGGTGCAGCAGCAGGAGTTGCAAAATGTTTCAGGCTGTTAAGCACTCCCATGAAAAATGCTACAAGGCTTACAAGGAGAATGTATGGGAATGTAATCCGTGTAAGAAGCACGGTAAGTTCATATCTTGGCCCTTCTGCACCAAATCCGTGGGCTATAAGCCTGACAATCCAGGGAGAAAGAATAATTCCGGCTATTGTCAGCGATACCAGTAGAAGTGACAGTAAAGTAAGAATAATTCTGGCGAGTTCAAATGCCTCTTTTTTTGACTTTGTTTTCAG
>JASFHE010000587.1:0-4496 GCA_050123415.1 Desulfobacteraceae bacterium
CCTATACATCTCATCATATCGGAAGATCCTTCGTTAAAGTATATAACCGGAGAGGCTCCAACGATATAAGGGATATCAGTCTTCAACACTTGATCCTTAACAAGTGAGAAAGAGGATTTAGACATTACTGCAGCATTAAGAGTTGCAACTGTACCGGAACCCGCATGACGCATACAAACTACCAATTCAATTCCAGGTGCTGACAAAGTAGGATCAATCTGCATCCAATTAGTTATCTTGCCGCTGAAGATCTGTGCAGCCTCTGATAATATCAGATCGTTCTTGTTTGGGGCAGTTGTCGGATTAGCGTTCCTGAAAAAAGAGAAGGGTACAACTATCGGTCTCATAACTTCCGGAGTAAAGCCTGCCGGCCATTCGAGATCTTTCATTTCACTGTCAAACCAGGGATTGCTGGTTGTCCTGGGACCATATTTAAGGCCATGGCTCTCCTGATCAAAAGTTGCAATATTAACATCTGATGCACCAACGGTTATATCCTTACAAGCATATTCGATAACGCCTTCAGGTGCTTCACCACCTGCAACATAATTACCAAAGGTTGTCGTGGTCTCATCAGCCATCATACGTTCATAGTCTTCGCATATACCGGAATTCCCTAACGGATCCTGTCCTGAAACCGCATAGATGCCGTCATATGATGCCTTGGACGCATAACGGATATACACTTCGTCATGGGTTGTATCATAATCAGAGCAATAAGCGATACCCTGCTTATCGGCACTGTCTTTTGCCCACTGAACGGTTGTATTACATTTATCATCCAGAAAAGCTGCGGCTGCATCTGACCAGAATTTATACTGTGCTGATGCACCATAAATATTTACGTTATACTCTGCTGCGTTTGCTACCCCTGCAGAAACTGCAAGCAAGGTGCCACCTACTACTACCGCTTTTACTAATTTTTTTAACATTTTAAAGCTCCTTTTAATTTAGTAGTTAATTATTAACTTACAATCTAATATTATTTAGATTATAATAGTCTAATTAGGATTTTTTTCTTCTGATCCCGAAGAGACCGAGCAGGCCTGAACCCAGGAGAAGCAGGCTTCCAGGGATTGGTACGGGATTCAGGGTAACGGTTCCGTTGCTGTCAAGCCTTATTATACCGATCCAGGGTGTGCTGGGATCGTTGTCATCATCATTATCAAGGTTAATAACCCCGGCATATTTATAAAGATACATATCCACATAATTATCTGCACCAGGTACATCAAGAACATCAAGAGCAGCTTCGCCATTTGAAAAATCAGCATTTATACCAGCATAACTTCCAGGGACTGTATATTTCTGATTCATAAGTGCACCCCAATTGATACCTTCACTGCCGCCATCTGTGGCACTATGAACGACTAAATCATCTGCGTCTGCATCCAAACCATTATATCCACTGTAAGCTTTGCTAATATTAGTATTGAAATTATTCCAGGACGCCATATCCACTCCCGGCTCAAGGGTGCTGGTAGTTGCAAAATATTCAGTATAGGTAGACGATTCATATGCAGTAATACCCATTAGAAGATCAGCCCAATCAGCCACGGTTACCTGACCCGAAGAAAGAACCACATCCTTAGCTTTAAAATCTATTTCTGATAAATCACCAAGATTGATTACAATTTCATTTCCTTCATAATCCTTGTTAAAGATTGCCAGAATCAGATCATTGTCATCCCAGGCTGCTGCAGCCTGACCAGCAAAAGTAAATAGCATTCCAACTACTACGATTAGACTAAATAATTTTTTCATGTTAATTTTCCTCCAAAAAGATTTATTTATTTGTTATTCTTTTCCTCAGGCAGCCCGGCCATCTGATTGGATCAGATCCGATTAACTTTCCGCCATCCGGTCACCCGGATTTTGGCCTTTTCTGGAGATACCTCTTACTTCATTTCATTATTCCTTTTTCCTCGACCAATCCCTCTTCCTGCCTCACCTCCTTTCCGGCCAAGTTCTTTAAATGAAAAGCCCGGACCAATAGAATATGAATTTTATTGATCCGGGCTTCCTGTTTCTATCTAGACAGCAAAGTACCCTCTGTACTTTATTCATTTTTAAATTATTTATTTTGTGAAATGATCTCTAAAACATTTAAGTGGGATGATAACTCTCCTATATTAGGTTTTTATTACGGCTCAATTAGATTATTTTAAAATTCTAAAAAGCAGTATCGCGAACCCACCGATCAATAATAACCCCCAAATTAAACTATAATGGTTTGTTACATGAGATATAATATTGGCCCCGCCCTCTACCGTAGCAATAAAACATCCTCCGCCTCCACCGCCCGAAGATGCCTCAGGCGAATCTCCGCTGCCGGTTCCCGTATCACCGGTTTCAATACCAAAGGTAAATATTGAAAAATGATTTACCTCAAATACGAGTAATGATGATCCGGTATCTGCTGATACAGGTTCAAGGATTTCCCACCCTGTTGTAGAATCGCTGTAAGTATATAACCTTAACTCAAGGGGGTCACTGACATTTGCCGTATTAAGGTCTTCCTCTGTATATGGAACCTTTATTAGTACAGGGACATCAAAATGAGTGCCTTCCGGTCCAAAATGGATAACTCTTCCTGTTATTACCACTCCGGACGGTAATGCCGGCATTTTAGTAGTTTCACCAATTGTTAAATTTAAATCTTTATCAACCGCGCCTTTCGGAATAGAGATAATTACACCATTAAGTTTGCTGGTATTATCACTGACCGAAACATCGTAATATTCACCATCCTCAAGCCCGTTAAGCATACTTGAGTACACAACCCGGGACTCTACAACATCCACATCATATTCCGGTTCTGCAGATGAGCACACAAAACTAAATGTTGATGAATACGAGCTGTTATTCTCACCGTCTGTGGCATATACCCTCCAGTAATATTCAGCGCCGTCTGACAACCCTGAATTGACTTCATACTCAGTGATTATATCTCCTTCCTCCATGGATCCGGTCTCAACCAAGTCTGAAAGCTGCGCATCACTGTATATTTCAAAGTGGTAGAACAATTTATCTCCGTCATTATCCTGGCTGTTTTTAACAGAGAGGATTACCGGGCTGTTAATAGAAACAGTGCCCCCTGAGACCGGGCTGTTTAATTTTGGAGGATTAGGAGTATAATTGGTTATTACCTTGAATGACCTGTTCTCGGACCATTCGCTTTTTTCACTATTATCATCTATTGCCTGTACTGCCCAGATATATTCAGTGTCGTTCTTAAGGCCGCTCTGTTTCCATTCAGGATTGCTGATTTGATCTGACTGCACGCATTCGCCGCCGCTCTTACATATTTCAAACAGGTAGGATACGGCATCACCGTCAGGATCATTTACCTTTTCCGCTTTAAGGATTATTGAGGTCGAACGAACGGTTATATCACTTGCAGGATATCTTAAAACAGGTATTCCGGGAGGATCATTAACAGTATTTACTATAAATGATGATGAGAGCCATTGGCTTTCTGCTGAACCGTCAGATGCCTTGACTCGCCAGTAGTATTTTGTGTTTTCTTCAAGACCGTAGAATTTGCATGAAGTCTTTCCTTCTGTCCCTTCGGATACTGTCTCTTCATCCAGCAGATTTTCGTAATTACTTTCTTTATATAGCTGGAAAATATATATCAATTTGTCGTCATAATCCTCATCAATCGAATTGCTTATTATTACAGTCGGATCAAACAGGTCTACCTCACTGTTTGTTGCCGGGCTCAGCAGTTCGGGACGGCTTGGGGCGCTATTGGACTTGTTTACTATAAAATCAAAGGGGCCGGCCCATTCACCTGACAGACCGTGTTCATCCACGGCCCTGAATCTCCACCAGTATGATGAATTGTCTTCCAGGTTGATGTCAAACCGGCATGATGTGGTTCCATCACTTTCCTGAATGACGGTTTTTGATGATATCGGCGTTCCGCCGGGATCGGCATTGTCATTAAACTCGAAATCATACACTTCAAACTCGTATGTAAGATCGTCCATATCAGGATCAATGCTGTTTGTGATCTCGAAGATAGGATTTAATGTATCCACCTCGGAGCCATCCGAAGGATAGCTGATCCCGGGTGTGGAAGGCATTTCATTAAATTCATTCATGAAGAAAGATGCGGTTGTCATCCACTCACCTTCTCCTCCCAGGCTGTCAAAGGCCCTTGCCCGCCAGTAATATGTAGTATTTTCCGTGAGATGGAGAGCCGGGAATCTTTCACTCAGTACCCAGGATGTGATATTGGTTCCTTCGGAAATATCCGATTCACTCTCAACCAGGTTTGAAAAAGCTGCATCAAGGGCGAGTTCAAAATCATAGGTCAGGTTGCCGACCGATGATGTTGAATTATTAACAGAAAGTGTGGGCTGGTCATCTGTGATCTCGCTATTGTCCGGAGGAGAGTTTAAACCGGGTGAAGTTGGCGGTTTAGGCTCAATTGTGAATTTATAAGTACCGGAATCGTCCGCTTCATCCGGATCTTTGACCGTGAATGT
>JASFHE010000588.1:0-4477 GCA_050123415.1 Desulfobacteraceae bacterium
TAAGTGTCTTTCTGTCTCCCGGAGTTTCATACAGGTCCTGCATGTTCATTTTTTTTAATTCATCAATGGAATATCCCGTCATCTCTGTCATGGTTTTATTTGCCGTAATCAGTTCACCTTTGAGGGTGGCGAGAGTGATGGCTGCAGGTGTATTATCAAAAAGATGTCTGTATTGCTCATCATTCATCTTAAGCCGGGTGTTTTCCTCCTTTAATTCGGCTATTTCTTTTCCCTGATCATTTATTATTTTTTTTAGGATAGTTATCTCAGGCTGTTCGGTCATTGGATTTCCCTTTTTTACAAAATGAATCCTCATTTATGGATATTTACGATTGAAGAAAATATAATAGGCCACCGGTATAAAAATCAAGGTAAAAGCGGTTGAAGCAAAAAGACCCGTTATGAGAGCCCATGCAAGGCCTGAAAAAATAGGATCAAGGGTTATCGGCCATGCGCCAAGTGCGGTTGTAAGTGCTGTAAGTATAATTGGTCTCATTCTTACTGCTCCGCTTTTACGTATGGCTTCTTTGAGCGGCAGGCCATTTTTAAGCGCATCCTGGATGAACTCTATCAGTACCAGGGAGTTTCTTATCACTATTCCCCCGAGCGCGATCATCCCGATCATGCTTGTCGCGGTAAAAAATATAGGGTTTTGATAACTCCCCACCGGGTGGGCAAAAAATATGTTAAGAAACCAGAAGCCGGGCATTATACCTATAACTGTCAGAGGGATAGCTGTCATTATCAGGAGCGGCATCAGGTAGGAGCCGGTCTGAATGACAAGCAGAATAAATATACCCATCATTGCCGCCCCGTAGGCCATGCCAAGATCCCTGAATACATCTACTGTTATTTTCCATTCGCCTTCTCCGGCCCATTCAGCTTTTAATTCTTCCGGCAACGGCGCGGCTTTAAGTTTTTTCTGCATGGATAGTATTGCATCAACAGGGGACCTCCCTGCCATTTCGCCATAGACAAAGGCGACTCTCTTCAGGTTTTTATGGTAGATAGTCTGGTCAGACGATGTTGGTACAAAGCTGCCCAGTTCGGCAAGTTGAATAATATCTCCCGATGCTCCTTTTATTGGTATCTGGGAAAGGTCTGCAATAGATGATCTTTTTGATCTTGGAAGGACAAGTCTTATCTCCAGCGGTTGACGCTCTTCCTTTAAATGCACTGTGGCAGGAGATTCACCGGATAGTGCCATGTGAAGAGTCCTGGTGATCTCACCGGACAAGACACCGTGAAGCGCTGCCTTTTCTTTGTCCAGTAAAAAATTCATATTGGTCTTAATTGTTTCCGCTGATATATCAATGTCCGTAACAAAGGGTTCACTTTTCATTAACTCTCTTATATGTTCTGCCCCCTCTATGATTTGCTCATAACTGGTGTCAGGTTTCCCATATATCTCGGTGGTTATTGTTGAAAGGACAGGTGGTCCGGGCGGGACCTCTACTATTTTTATGTCCGCTCCATACTCGGCCCCTATTTTTTCCAGATCAGCCCTGAGCCTGAGTACAATCTCATGGCTTTGTGCGTCCCTGAGTGACTTATCTATGAGATTTATCTTTATATCAGCAACATTGTCCCCGTTTCTAAGGTAATAATGCCTTACCATGCCATTGAAATCCATTGGTGAAGATGTGCCTGTAAAGGTAGTAAACATTGTGATTTCCGGCACATTGCTTAAATATTTTTCAAAGGCAGATACTACCCGATCGGTCGTTTCAAGTGTGGTTCCTTCAGGCATATCTATTACGATCTGAAACTCATTTTTGTTATCAAAAGGAAGCATTTTCAGGGGGACGCCTCCAAAGATCGGTAAAAGTGATGATATGAACATAAGGACAATGATACATATAATTAACAATATCCTTTTCCTGTCGGATCCAAGAAAAGGATTTATCATAAATTCATAGCTGCGCGTGATCCATTGAGGCACACTTTTATCATCACCTGTTCCGGTATTGTCGGATTTTTTCAGGTTTTTGAGCAGCATATATGATAGCCACGGAACTACAGTCAATGCCGCGACAGTGGATGCGGTAACTGTAAGCGGAACATTCGCCGCCATGGGTGCCATGTATGGTCCCATCATACCGGTAATAAAGAACATGGGAGTAAAGGATACAATAATCGCAAGGGTAGACATTATGACCGGCGGGATTACCTCTGAAACGCCGCTCAGGGTTGCTCCTTCAGGGTCTCTTTTACCCATAAGTATGTGTCTTCGTATATTGTCAACATTGGTTATAGGATCATCAACCACAAGACCGAGGGAAAGAATCAGCGCAAAGAGGGTAACCCTGTTTATAGTGTAACCAAGCAGGTAATTTGCAGCAAGGGCAAGTGAGAAACTTATCGGCACGGCAAGAGCTACTATGATTGCCTCTTTTCGACCGAGTGTAAACGCCAGAAGGGCAACAACAGTCAAAATCGCAAAAAACAGGGACCCGAGTAGATTATTGACCTTATCCTGTGCTGTTTCTCCATAATTTCTTGTGATTTTTAATTCCATCCCCGAAGGAATTATCGCAGCCTTTAATTCATTGCTCTTTTCAATTATTTCATCGGCAACTGTAACCGCGTTTGTGCCGCGTTTTTTTGACAGAGAAAGGGTGACTGAAGGGTATGATGAGTTCTGAATCCCTTCAGAAGCAGGAAAGCCTATCCTTGTGTAGCTTTCTACTTCTACCGGCCCGTCAATCACATTTGCAATATCCCTTAAATAAACCGGTTTTCCGTCAAAGACTGTTACTACGATCTCTTCGACATCGGTTGTCGAACGCAGAAACAGGTTGCTGTAGAGTGTAATCTGTAGGTTATTACTGTAGTAATTGCCGGCAGTAACTGAAGTATCGCTGTTCCCGAGGATCTTGTCTATCTCAAGCGGTGAAATATTATATCCTGCCATACGTTCAGGATCGAGCTCAACCCTGATTTCCCTCGGCCTGCCTCCTGTTATTCCTACGCGTGAAATGTTTTCAACCTCGGTAAGCCTTGAAATCAATTCTTCTGCGGTCCTTCTGAGTTCATGATCACTATAGTCTTTAGAGTACAGAGTGAGTGTAACAATGGGGACATCGTCAATCTCCACAGGTTTGACAATCCAGCTTTTAGCAATCCTTGGGACAAGATCCAGGTTCATGTTTATGGCATTATGAAGTTTTACAAGGGATTTTTCCCTGTCTTCACCTACAAAAAACCGGACTGTTACCAGTGCCGAATCTCTTCTTGACATGGAGTAAACATATTCAACTCCGTCCACATGCCATAACAGCTTTTCCAGGGGTGTTGTAAGCAGCTTTTCCACTTCTTCCGCGCTTGCTCCCGGCGCATTTACATAGATGTCAGCAAGCGGAACAATTATCTGGGGTTCTTCTTCGCGTGGTGTAAAAAGAATGCTTATCGCCCCCAGGGAGAAAGCCGCGATTATAAAGAGTATGGAGAGACGGGAAGACAGAAAGGTATTTACTATGCCAATGATCAGCCCGTTTTTTTCCTGTGTATCAGGCATTTTTATCTCCTGATAAACCTATTATCTCACCGTCTTCAAGGCCTGAGAGTATCTCGATCATCCCGTTTGACTGTTTTCCTGTTTTTACATAATACTTTTCCCATGAATCTTTTACCCTGACCATTACCGCTTCAAGCTGGCCTACTTTTACAATTGCTTCAGCCGGGACAAATATCGCCTGTTTTGTACCTGCTTCTATCAGCAGACGCCCAAACATACCGGGGTAAAGGTCCTGCAGAAAGGGCAGTCCCACCTTTACAAGAAATGACCGGGTTTTAGGGTCGGCTGAAGGCACGATTTCCTCGACAATACCTTTAACCTCTTTGTTGATAGCGCTGATTTCCACGGTCATTTCACGACCGGGATGAATCTGATTGATGAGTCCCTCCCTGACAAATGCCTCCAGTCTCATCCTGCCTGCTGTCTGTACAATAAGAAGGGTTTTCCCAGGGACAGCAAGGTCGCCTGGTTCAATCAGTCTTCGGGCAATTTCTGCATCCTCTGTTGCCTTTATATCAGTATAGCCTAATGCAATCTGTGCTTCTTCAACTACCTTCTGTGCCTGTTTTACACTTGCTTCTGCGACTTCCAATCCCTTATTGGCCTGCTTTAGCTCAGCTTCAGCCTGGAGAAAATCTGCTTCAGCCTGTTCCATCTCACTTTTTGATAATGCCTTGTCCGCTAAAAGCTGCCTGGCCCTGTTAAAATAGGATTCGGCCTTTTTAAAACGAGCCCCGGCGGCCTCGATCATTTTTTTTACCTGCTCCCGGTTTGCTTCCGCTGACATTAAACCCTGCTGTGCCCTTTCAAATCTTGTCTTGAACTCATTACTTTCGAGCCGGATCAGTCTCTCGCCTTTTTTTACAAAGTCCCCCGGCTTAACATGAACGGAAAGGATTTTTCCGGTTACCTGTGCCTCGATTTTTGTTTCAGTTCTTGGACGTACAGTTCCTACTGCTT
>JASFHE010000589.1:0-4476 GCA_050123415.1 Desulfobacteraceae bacterium
TTCAGACTGCAAAACTGGGTGAATGGAGCAGAATGTATGAAGTGGAATGGCTTGTAGACGGCGATCGATACAGGAAGGTGCCCGCGACTATCGAGGACAGCAACAGGTTTATACTGAAGACAGATGATCTGAAATCCGGCGTTCACAGTGTTGCAGTCCGCATGTTTATGACAACCTCATTTGATATTGCGATAGTGGCGCATCATAAATATGACCTTAAAATAAAAGAATACCGTGTAGAGATCTCTCCCTTTGAGGTTTCCGGATTTGTTGAAAAGGAAACCCTTGTGCCCCTTGATAATGCTGCTGTTCAGAACACGGATATCCTGCGTTTTACCGCAAAGCTAAAACCTGTAAAAAGCCGCGAGCCTGTTGTAAGCTCCCTGTTCTGGCAGGTGTATGCCGGAAACGGCGCTCCCATTGGAGGGTTGAACAAACAGGTTTCCCCTGGTGAAATTGATCCGGAAAAGGAGTACACCTTCAGGTTCAGGGCTGATAATTTTTCTGAAGGGAAATACTTTGTGGCCCTTACTCATCAGCTTGCATCTGATCCGGAAAACAGGTTCCAGGCCAGGGCGGAGTTCACCCTTAAAGAAAAGATCAAAATAAACCGTGCGTTAATCACAGACAGCAAAGAAAAGATGACGCCCAAAACGATTTTTCATCCGGGAGAACCTATGCTGTTTTATGTGTATTATGATCTGGACGATAGCGTAAAACAGGTCAGCATAAGCCTGAGTGCGCAAAAAAAAGGCGGACAGGTTATAGACAGTGCAGCTGTAAACCGGCCGAAACCGGGTGAGTCGCGTCCTTACCGTGTTGGTTTTACCATTGCCGACGGTTCTGTTGTTTCCGGAGAAGAAGGTACTTTTTCTGCTGTTATAACAGATGCTGCAGGGAGCTCCAAGTCTGTATCAAGCCCATTCAGTGTTGTAGACTACAAGGCTGTGATAGACATGCCTGAGACAATTGCATCCGGGAAAGCCGAAACATTTACCATAAGCCTGCCAGGGCAGTTCAAGGGTCCTTACAAAGTTACTTTAACCCCCGGTAACGGTCTGGGCCTGGGGCATACGTCTGGTAAGCTTACCGGCACCATCACAGGCATTGCATCAAACAGTGACCTTTCGGTTGAACTGAAGGTGAGGATCACTGATGCAGGAGGAAAGGTGGCAGAGGGAAGCAGACTGGTTACTATTAAAGCCGTAAAGAGTACAGCCGGCAATTCAGCTCCCCCTGCCGGGAATAATCCTGAACTGAATAAAGAGCTTTCCGGCCTTTGCAGTTCATCTGAGGCTGTGTATTACGAAATTGATGAAAGCTTTGATGGTGATTGTCTTATATTGGACTATAAAGATAAATTCTGGGACAGCAAGAAAAAGCTTTTACTGGATAAAATCAAGGACCTGGTAAGGCAGGGTGCAGATATTAATAATGTTGATTACTACGATGCACCTCCCCTGTATTATGCAGCTCGGGAGGGATTCCCCGAACTGGTTGAATTTTTGCTTTATAATGGAGCTGATGTTAACGGCAGCCCAAGGCCCAGGGAGGGCAATCCGCTGTTAGCTGCAACGAAAGATGGGTATCCCACTCCATACTGTTTGTATTTTGACAACTGGGATAATGATCTGAATACTGAGAAATTCGCGGCAGATCACAGGCTTAAGGTTGTCAAGCTGCTGATCAGTCGTGGGGCTGATGTAAACATGCAGAAAAAGGATTATTATGGAGGAAGTGAAACGCCGCTTTATCACGCAGTTAATAATAATGATGCTGCAGTAGTCCAGGCGCTGCTGAGTGCAGGAGCAAATCCCGATATTGCAAATAATTATATTATTGGCGGTAGAACTCCATATGCTCTGGCCCAGATCATATTGAAAGATCTGAACGAAAAAATTGCAAAAGCCAGGCTGGATCCACCGACAACTCCAAAAGGAAAAGGCTGGCTTGAATGGGTCAAGTATAAAAAACAGCAGATAGAGAAGATTATCAGCCTGTTAAGATGACGGCCGTATATTCAGGCTGAATGGGGATGTGTTGGCAAATCAATACCCGATGCACAGAAAATGGTCACTGGTACGGGGGCAGGCTTAATACGCTGGCTGTTGTCAATTCATGTGAAGAACCTGACTGTGCAGCCCGGCTTGCTGTCAAATACAGTGCAGGAGAAAAAAACGACTGGTTTCTTCCGTCTAGGGACGAACTGAATGAAATGTTTATAAATCTGCATAAAAAAGGTGCAGGAAATTTCAAAAGCATCTATTACTGGAGTTCATCAGAATATAACAGTGTTACAGCCTGGTATCAGAGTTTTGGAACCGGTAATCAAAGTTATAATGATAAAGACTATCCCTTCGGTCTGGTAAGGCCTGTTCTTACATTTTAAAGCAAGATTCACTTCTAATAAAAAGCTAAAATTCCAAAATACTTCGTAATTTCTAAAGAATTTCTAAAGAATTTCCAAAAAACAACCGATATTTCCTGTGAGGAGGGTGGAGGTGAAATGTATCCTGAAACACAAATGCTATCTGTACTGAATATTTCGGAAATATGTGATGTGGCCAGAAGCACAGCTTCCTACTGGATCACCCGGAAGGGACTTCCCGCACAGCGTTCCGGCAATAAATTCTGGGTCTCCATAGAGGACCTGATTTTATTTCTTGAATCCATAGGAAGACCGGTTCCCCAGATACTTGTTGAAGGTATTGGCGGAGTGTATTCCTATCCGTTTAAATCATATCAAACCTGCTGGAATTACTGGCAAAAGGGGGAGCATGGAGAAAATTGCGGGAATTGTGAAGTCCTGAAATATCAAATCAGCGAATGTTTTACTTTAAAAGACCACCGGAGAAAATGTTCGGGCAGTTGTTCAAGCTGCCAGTATTATTATGAACATTACACCCAGTACACCTCATTTATTCATCAAATGTCTATGCCTGCTGCAGTTTTAAAGGACATGTACATCTGGAGCGGGAACCAGGCATGGGCAGACCTTTGCGGAGTTGATATTGACAGTCTGATAGGCATGGGGATTGAAGAGATTATTCATCCCGAATCAATCAAGATAATTATCAATTTTAACAAGAAGATACAGCGGGGTGACAATACAGGTTTCTTAAAATCCGATGTATTTTTTGAAAATCAGGAAGGTAAAAAGATAAAAGTCAATCTGGCAATGGCCAGTCTGAAACAGCCGGCAGGAGCTTATTTTGCCGTTGTGGACAATATTTTTTAGTAAGTAACTGTATATACAATAAAAACAGGGCAGTAACCTGTTTAATACGGACAATAAAATGGAAGCAGAGAAAATAGACCAACATCCCGGACAACAGGAATTGAATCTTTCTTCATGTGATAATGCCTTGAAGCAGGAGAGAGAATTGCTGTCGCGTAAGATTGAAGGCAGATACAGGTCTTTTTTCGAAAATATAGAACAGGCCTATTTTGAGATCGATAAATCCGGTAATTTTTCATTTTTTAATGACCATTTATGTGAAATGCTGGGTTACTCGAATGATGAACTGATAGGCAAAAATATTATGCAGTTTCTGGACAAGAAAGAATCGGCAAGCGTAAAGGCTGCATTCAGGGAAATATTTGAAACTGATAAACCTAAAAGCGGATTTGTATTTCAGGTAGTAAGGAAGGACGGCCTTAAAAGACAGATCGGCACTTCCATATGTCTGAATATGGATACGACGAATCAAAAAATCGGTTTCAGGGGGATAGCCAGGGATATTTCCGATCGTAAAAGTTGCGAAGATCATCAGAACCAGCACCGCAGAATGGAGTCGATCGGTCAGCTGGCCGCGGGTATCGCCCATGAGATAAACACACCCATACAATATATTGGGGACAATATTCAGTTTCTAAAGGATTCATTTGAGGATATAAGGAGTCTGCTTGAAAAGTCACTTTCTTTTATTCAGCTTGCGAAGAACGGTTCAATAGCTGATTCAGCCGTTACTGAGATCGAAAAATTAATTATAGATACCGATGCTGACTATCTGTTAGAGGAAGTCCCAAGGGCGATCGAACAATCCGTTGAAGGGCTGCAGCATGTTTCGGAGATAGTTTCTGCAATGAAACAGTTCTGCCATCCGGGGGTTGAAGAAAAACAGGTCGCGGATTTGAATAAGGTTGTTGAAAACGTAATTACTGTTGCCCGTAATGAATGGAAGTATGTCGCAGATGTAATTACGGATCTTGATTCAACGCTTCCTCCTGTTCGTTGCCGGCTGGGTGAGATAAATCAGGTTATCCTTAATCTGATTATTAACGCGGTCCACGCCACCAGAGATGTAGTCGGAGAGGGAAATGATAAGGGAACGATTAAAGTGAGTACAGTCAGTGATGGTTCATGGGCGGAAATACGTGTGAGTGATTCGGGTACCGGTATTCCGAAGAAAGTCAGGTCAAGGATTTTTGACCCCTTTTTCACAACAAAGGAAGTGGGAAGGGGGACAGGGCAGG
>JASFHE010000590.1:0-4463 GCA_050123415.1 Desulfobacteraceae bacterium
ACAGAATTTGCTGTGGCACTACCTTTTGGCACTATAAATTGACTCGCTTCTTGTAATATCAATAGGTTAGCAATGTTTTGCCCCCCTTATTTTCAGGCAAACTGTTTAAAAAAAGTCAAAAGATAGTAGTAATTTAGTCCCTACGGAGCATAGGATGGCATTGACTCTTCGGGCTATTGATATTGTGAAAGAAAAATATGAAGTCAATGAGAAACGGATTTATGTTTGCGGCGATTCGGGAGGTGGACGCATTTCAAGTATGGTTGCTCCTCTATATCCGGAAATCATTAAAGGTGCTATCTATTCGATCGGGTGTGATTTCTGGGACACTGTTAAATCACAAGGGAATTATTATTACCCAGGTTTTTTGACTCGTAACCCAAATATCAAGGTGGATTTTCTCAATATCAATAAAATAAAAAAGAACAGCTTTGTTTTTTTAACAGGTGATTTCGACGGCAATATGGAACAGACCAAAGCCAATTATAAAGCTTACCTGCAAAATGGCATAAAAAACTGTGCATATATTCAGGTGAAAGACATGGGACATTCATATCCCCCCTTTGAGTATTGGCTGGTAGCATTTGCTTATCTTGACGGAAAAGATTTGAAAGACGCGATTAATGAATATGAGCGGATGGTTAATGTATCATTTGTAGAAGGCTCAGGCAAGAAAGGGAAATGGATGCAGGATGAAGCCTTCATGTCGCTCAGGTTAATCCCTTATAAAAAATTTATTTTATCAAAGAAAGATAAAGATATATTATTGGGCTCATGGAATGGGCTGCTCGAAATTCCAGGCTCTTCATTAACAGTAGTATTTCGATTCAAAATGACTGAAGACGGTGAGTTCGTAGGTTTCCTGGATTCACCGGACCAAGGGGGATTTAACATACCGGTGCCTGGCATAGAGATGGAAGACGACACCGTAACCATTAAAGTGGGGAATTTACACGCTGAATTTAAAGGAAAAATAACAGGTGATGCAATTGTCGGAGAGTTAAAACAGGGGCCTCAACCTCTTCCGTTAACAATTAAAAAGGGAGAAATATAGCACCTGTATATAGTTTGGACCTCTCCAAGGAAACGATAGAGCTGTTATTGTAAAGAGTCAACGATGTCCAAAATTCAGGTAATAACCTGACAGTGTCCCGATTTTTATAACGGATGGATCGGGGAGTTACTGAATTTCATTAATACGTTGAATTAGAGAGGTTGCTATAAATTCACAAAAAGGTTCCGCATGTTCCTTGATATTCTCTACTATCAATCCCTTACCGGCATGTAGAGGTGTGTCGCTTGCAAATTTGAATATATAACATAGTGTATTGAATCTTTTTGCAGCCTGCAGGACGGATGCCCCTTCCATATCCACCAGGTCTGCAACAGCAGAAAGCTCATTGAATGTTTCAACATCACCTATGGGTTTGTCCTGGGTTGCAAGAACAGCGTTACTAAAATCTTCAAGGGTATCAGGCGTCTGCATCCATGGTGTGTTTGACCTGAGATGAGGCCTGTCTGGCTCTATTGTTTTTTTAACCTGATATATGTTCCCGACCTGATAACTTTCATCAACTGCTCCGGCAGCGCCGGCGTTGAGTATGTTTTTTGGCTGATATTTCAAACAGCAATAGGCTGTGCCCATTGCAGCGTTTGCCTTTCCAATACCTGAGATTCCTAGGAGAATATCTTTACCTCCATATATATTGAAAGGCTTCTTTTCAATCTCCTTCATGTCATAAATTTTTATGAATGGTTCTGCTTCCATAAGAGTGGCAGCAATCAGGCATACTGAAGGTCCCTTCAACATCCGGTCATCTCCTCCAGTTTTTGGACCGCCTTTTTCCCCTTTTCACCAAGGGAAAGAGTAAACTCGTTTACATACAGTTTTATATGCTGTGCAATAACATCATCGTCCATTTCCCGGGCATAGGATTTAACATATTCTCTTGAAGCATCAGGGTTTTCAAAGGCAAACTTCACTGAGTCCCTTATGGCGGATTCAATGATATCCTTATTAACTAATGTTTCCTCGTCCTTTCTGATGGCAATACATCCAAGGGGTATGGGAGAGGATGTCTCCTCTTCCCACCATTCGCCCAGATCGATTACCTGTTCGCATCCATAGTCTTTAAATACGAATCTTCCTTCATGAATTATTACTCCTGCATCAAAATTGCCTGCCTTAATACCTGGAAGGATTTCGTCAAACCGGGCAACAGTAGTATTTTTTGCTTCAGGATATCTGAGTGTGAAAAGCATATTGGCAGTTGTGTCTATACCGGGCACAGCTATAAGAGCATCCTCGATTGAAATATCCTTTGAACGCGCGACAAAAAGCGGGCCGCAGCCAAAACCCAGGGCTGCACCGGAATCAAGCAGTTCATATTTATCTCTGAGCCTGAGCCAGGCCGCAAAGGAAAGTTTGCTTACCTGGTATACTCCCTTTTTTGCCTGCTGGTTAAGGCTTTCCACATCATCAATGTGTGATGTGAATGACAATCCTTTAGTATTCACAAGGTTATTCAGCATGGCATGAAAAATAAATGTATCGTTTGGGCATGATGAAAAGGCTATGTTTATTGATTTTGTATTCATTTTTCGATCTCAAACTCCCTTAAAACCCCATACTGAGAATCCCTTAAAACAGGTGTCTTCCCTGCATTTTTTATAATGCTGACCATTTCATCCATATTGGTCTTTGTTTCAATGCCCGTCGCCTTTACAACCACCTCTTCCATGAGTACGCCGCCCATATCATTTGCTCCCATTGTAAGGGCTATCTGGGCGAGCTTCATGCCTTCGGTAAGCCATCCAGCCTGGATGTATGTTACATTGTCCATGAATATCCTCCCGATCGCAACCATTTTTAAGTACTCAATACCGGTTGCAGGGACTATGTCTTCCATTTGAGTCGAAGCAGGAGAAAAGGACCATGGTATAAATGCCCGGATCACTCCTGTTCTGTCCTGAACATCTCTGATTACCCTCAGGTGTTCAATACGGTCTTTATATGATTCACCCATGCCGTAGGTCATGGTGGCACTAGACATCATACCATAGTGATGAAGGGCCTCCATTACCTCGCACCATTCGCCTGTTTTTATCTTTTTAGGGCTTACCCTTTCCCGGACATGGTCTACGAGGATATCCGATGCACCTGGCATGGAATTTAAACCTGCATCCCTGAAGATACCAAGCAATGTTATAAGGTCCAGGCCTTCTTTTTTAGAGATATGAACAAGCTCGGACGGAGAAAAGGAGTGAATAAAGACTTCGGGGAATGTCTTCCTCACTGTTTTAATCATATCGACATATTTATCGAGCCTGTATTCAGGGTGCAGCCCGCCCTGGAGCATTACCTGACTTCCTCCTGCGTCCCTAAGTGAATTGACCTTTTCTATTATTTCATCATTCGTAAGTTCATAGGAAGGCACTCTGTTCGCCTTTGCATGATAGGCGCAAAAGGCGCAGCCCGCCTCGCAGATGTTGCTGTAGTTTATGATACGGTCAATAATAAAGCCTACACGTTCTTCAGGAAATGCAAGTTTTCGTCGCAGGTCTCCGAGTTTTCCCAGTTCAATAAGGTCCCATGAAAACAGGTTGATTGCCTCGGCAGGGGCTATGCGTTCTCCGGCCTCTATTTTTAACTTTAGCTTTTCTTTGTTTTGTTCCATTTATATCTAATCCAAATACCGAATCTTAACCTTCTCCTCAAACAATCCCATCTCAAATGCCTTATCGTAATAAAACCGGAGCGCCTGTTTCAGCCTGTCTGAAAACTTAAACTGCAGGCAAGTCTGGTAATACCCTTTAACATCATAGGTAATATCAGAATACTTTTTCTGTGCTGCTCCTACTACCTTCTGCACTTCCTTTTCAAGGCATTCAATGGAATCGTTATATGATCTTATCACTGCTGTTATCTCGTTACAGCATCTGTCTATTGCTTCTTCATTTACCGCAAACACGGCGAACACAACCGGAAACCCTGCCTTTCTGAGCCACAACTCCCCAAGGTCGTAGGAAAAGGAAACAGGTGTGCTGCTTCCTAACATTGCCTCGTTACCTATCATAAGCACTGCATCAAGACCATCCATGGATGGATTGGGTTTTGTCAGTACATATTCCGGTTCAACATTGTAATAGCTTTTGAGGAGCATCTTGAGCAACAGGACAGATGTATGGGAAGCGCTTGTGAGTCCGACCCTTTTTTTGTCCAGTTCCTCAATGGGAAGGTTGCTTCTTAATATAACAGAGCCCACATACCCTATTGAGCTGAGACAAAAATCCGGCAGCAGCAGCGCCCTGTCCTGAATCAGCGAGTATGTTGCAGCGGATATGGCGCTCATGTCCAGTTCCCCTTTCACCATCATGCGATTGAGGTCGTTCGGGTATCTGCTGATAACCTCAACACCATTAACCGGCCTGTGTTCAAACATGTGGTAGTAAAACGGGTAGCA
>JASFHE010000591.1:0-4453 GCA_050123415.1 Desulfobacteraceae bacterium
GGTCAACCGCGTTTCCCAAAATGTCTTGACAAAAAATATGGAGAATTTAATTATTACTAACCCTGTTTCCGCATGTAGTGTAATGCAAATCTAAGTTGAGACATTGTCCCAGAAACGCGCCGTTTCCCTCATTTGAGCTAACCTTAATATTAAATAATTTTTGATTTATTGCAGAAATATTAACTAGCAGTGCCCATCCAAAAACTAAAGTTTTTGTTCGGAAGCTATCAGCACTCAGCGTTCAGCTTTTAGCAAAAAGCTTTTAAAATAAAGACTTAGCTGACGGCTGACGGCTGATAGCTGAAAGCTCCATCCAGAAATTGGCTCTTTCTGGATGGACTATGTAAACGCCGATGTTAGAAATCTCTTCATTCTAAATACTTGATTACCTGATCAACAGAAACTTTCTTCGGTCCTGTAGTCATCCGGGCAGCATAGCCGACCGGGACCACAGCCATAAATTCTCCTCTGGGTTCACCTAAAAAACTGAGTACATCTTCTTTGATTAAAAAGAGTACTCCCAACCATACAGTTCCCAGGCCGAGTGATGTTGCTGCCAGCAAAAGGTTCTCTACAGCTGCAGCCGAATTTTGAATCTCCATGGTTCGGAAAAAATCCCGTGCCTGGTCTTTTTCCACTTTGAATAATTCAGTCCCCCGGGTGATAAGTTCACCCGTGTTAGCGACAGCAATGACCACGGGTGCACTGAGGATGCTTCTCGCAGCCATCCGAAGCAAGGCTGAAGAAGGACGAGGAAAACGCGATGCGCTGGATGTTACCAGGTCTGCAAGACCGTTTTTCTTTTCACCTCTTACAACAATGAACCTCCATGACTGCTGATTGTGCGCTGAGGGGGCCTGGTTTGCTGCAGTAAGAATCATTTTGATATGATCCTGAGGTACCGGTTTATTAAGAAACATGCGAATGCTATGGCGCCGACCAATGACGTTTAATGTCTCGTTCTGCAGTAGAGTGTTGTCTGTTTTATCCATATCCTATCCTTTACTATACTCTGCTTCTTGCCGATTTTTCTGATTCCCTTTATTGATTACTATTCAAATTCTTCGCCCTATTCATACTCTATTTCCTGCGCTTCTTTTGTGATTGTATGCAGGTCTTTGCCTTCAATATCCAATTCAATTCCGTACCGACGCTTTATCATCTTCTTGATACGTCTGGGACCTAATTTATAGATGTTAAAGTCAAGGCCATGCTCAATGCAGTACTTCATTTTTTTTGCATATTCCGCCTTGTTGAATCCACATCCTAAAAACCTTACTTTTTCCCGTATCATTTAACACCTTATTTTTTGTAAAAATTACCAGATTGTATAGAGCAGGGCGAAACACAATTCCGTGTAAACGGAGCCAGTTTTATTATGCGCTCAAGTTACGCTTACTTACCATAGTGTTTAAAATTAGGAAAGATGAGATTATGAATATAAATAATAAAGCTCAATGGTTTCTAAGTAGATAAATCAATTTTTGACATAAGAAATTCAATAAGCTAATATCCCAAAATGCAAGGCAAGTCTTTTTATGACCTTCAGTAAACTGGTGTCGGAGACTATTTTCCGGGATTGATGATTCTGAGAAAAAGTAAACAACACAAATAAGGAAAAAGAAGGGAAAAGAACATGACTGGTATTGGAAAAAAGATCAGAATGGAAAGAATTTTCCACAGGATCAGCAAAAACACTATTATCGTACCTATGATTCATGGCGTCAGCGTTGGACCAATTGGGGAAATTGTTGACATGAGTGAAGCGGTCGATAAGTTCACGCGAAGCGGAGCTAATGCAGTTGTTCTACATAAGGGGGAGGTGCCTGCCGGACACAGAGGGAGAGGCAAGGATGTCGGTCTGATCGTGCATATGTCGTCTTCGACCAAATTTTCTGATGACCCTGACGACAAGGTCATCGTTTGTTCGGTCAAGGAGGCAATCAGCTTGGGAGCTGATGCGGTGTCGATTCATGTTAATCTGGAGGACGGGAAAGAGAGACAGGTCCTGGAGGAGTTTGCTTCAATCGTAGATCAGTCCAATGAGTACGGCATACCCCTGCTGGCTATGGTTTATCCGCACGCATCAAAGGTTGAAAAAGGAAAAGAATATGATGCTGAAAATGTGGGACATTGCGCCCGGGTAGCAGATGAGCTGGGGGTGGATATCGTGAATGTGAATTATACCGGTTCTCCCGAAACATTTCGGCATGTCGTAGCTGCTTGTAATATCCCGGTTGTTATTGCCGACGGGCCCAAAATGGGTAGCGAAAAAGAGCTCCTGGAAATGGTTGAGAGAGCTATGATGGCAGGTGCGGCCGGGATTTCAATTGGCCGTAATGTTTTTCAGCGTGATGATTTGACAACGATCGTAGGCAAGATGAGCAAGATTGTTCACA
Source organism: Desulfobacteraceae bacterium (assembly GCA_050123415.1). Lineage (GTDB taxonomy): Bacteria > Desulfobacterota > DSM-4660 > Desulfatiglandales > HGW-15 > JAAZBV01. Next base: position 2,400 of record JASFHE010000591.1, read on the forward strand.
AAGTTGCTCATGTTGAGGATTTTTATCTCGAAAAAGGCGGGGAAACAAGGTCTTTTTGGGGGGATTAATAAACTCCTGGTATTAGAAACCCTTTAAAGTGTCACAAAAGTGTTGATAACGAAAAGCAAGTGAAAGGTTAGGATATAATACCGATATCTCAATTCCAGCATACTACCTGCCATGGTCTTTAAAATGGTGGAAATTGAGATTACGAATATAAATAAAAAGTTCAATATTGTTTTTAGAGTTATTTGATTTTTATGGATGTTATATCCAAAAATGCTGGGAAAAATGTCATAAAAAGGTGAATCAGCCCTAAAAAATTTCATGTAAAATATTGTTTTTATAATTGTCTCAAAGTGCTAATATTAACAATGTTTGTAATTAGCACTTTATCGTCAACAAAAACAGACTAAGGAGGCAATTATGACACTAAGCGCAAGGAATAATATTAAAGGGAAAATTGTCGAGATTAAGAAAGGCCAGGTTATGGCAGAGGTGACGCTGGAGATTGCCAGTGGAGTAAATGTCGTTTCAGCAATTACCACAAATTCAGTAGAACGCTTAGGTCTAAAGGAAGGTAAAGAGGTCGGAGTTGTAATAAAAGCGACAAGCGTTATGATCGATGCATAATTAAATTTTAATTTCTTTTGTACAGATTCAACCAAAAAGGCTGAGAGAGTTATTCTCTCAGCCTTTCATTTAATCTCATAGAAAGGCATAAACGTTCCATGAACTGCCTCTGATGTTTAATTACTCCTGTTGTCTATTTAAGTAATACCAAACATCAGTGGGAGCATAGTCTTCGTGACCAACGGGATGCCCTGGTTCAACAAATTTTTTTGTCTTATCGAGGAACAGGTAAATCTCCTTTTGGGCAAATTAAAATACATCTTTTGCAGTAAGGCAACAAGCCATCAGGGTACCGAGGATTATACTCCCCTCTGGCTTTTCGGTATGATCTGCACTGAAGCCCATTAAATGATCCTTCGGAAATCGCCTGTGCGGGACACTCCGAAATACAGAGACCGCATTCATCACAAACCTGATCACCGGACTGCTCAGGATTAAGATCGATTTCAGCGGTTGTTCCCATAACCCTCAAGTGAATCCAGGGGCCCCATAAGGGATGGAACAGGAAGGCATTATTCCCAATAGAGCCAAGACCTGCAGCTTCTGCGACAAATCTGAATTGAAGACCACTGATTCCGGGATACTTTACAAGCTCTGCACCATTTCCTTCTTTTTCAAGCAGATTTTTTATTCCAAGGGCCAATTCTTTGAGATGATCATCCGCAGCGCATCTCTCCCCACCATCAGCAGTAGCGTACCATGTCCATTCCTCTTCAGTGTTACATGATGGAGCAGGGCTATCGCGGTGACAGATTCTGGCATGTATTCATTAAAAAAAGACTTTTCCCGGTCGCGAAGGTCAGCAACTCTAACTGAGGCCCCGGAACAGCAACTCCGGGTATTTATAATTTCTTGAATTTTCTTATTTATATCCTGCATGTCGAACGAGTTATTATTCTGATTATCTTTGGAAAGTGAAACTTAATACTACTTGCCTTATGTTGTTAAAATGGAAAAAGATTAGGTTATGAATATAAATAAAAAGTTCAATGCTGTTTTTAGAGTTATTTAATTTTTTATGGATGTCCAAGTTCTTGGGCAATTGATATTTTGAAGTACGGCCCCTATCACTTTATCGAAATGCTGTTTGTTGGATCTTATGACTGCTTGTTTAGTTTTTCAATTCTAGAAATACAGATTAGTTTTCCACTTAAGCAGCAATCAATAATTAAAATGCATCCAAAAAATCAGAAAAACTACTAATATGGGATGTATCTTGTAGCCTACTCTTTAATTCATTGAAATATGATGGATGTAAAAGCGGTTTAGGCCTTCGCTTAGTATATGTAATATGAAATCGTTCATTTAAAATTAACTTTAAATACTTAGTACTACAGCGACATATTTAAGAATAACTTTTGCACCATCCTAAGTTTCTTTTTTTTATGAGACATTCGTGCCGTAAAATTTCTCATCATGTG
>JASFHE010000592.1:0-4433 GCA_050123415.1 Desulfobacteraceae bacterium
GAATAATGGTCACATATAACATATGGTCATATATGGCCATTTATCAGGGCATTTAAGTAGGTGTTCAGGAATGCACTCGGTTCGCCTTAAATATTATATAAGACTCAGGGTAAAATGGAACGATATTGTAGCAAGGACATCCATAAAGGGATTATCAGATCACCGCTTAGCTCTTGTTTTATACTAAGAAGATAAAAAATAAAATGTTTGCTCTAGTCCTGTATTCAGGTAATAATATGCTTACATTAACTACTGTAAACAATGGAAAAAAACCTGCTATATAAAAGAGCTTCTCTGCTCGCCATAATAACTATCGTCTATAACCTTGTTGAAGGGATTGTATCGGTCTTTTTCGGCGCAGCCGATGAGACACTGTCTCTTTTTGGATTTGGAATCGATTCTTTTGTTGAAGTACTTTCAGGTATTGGTATCTGGAATATGGTGAGAAGAATGAAAAATGATCCTGATGCCGATTCCGGACCATTTGAAAAGAGAGCTCTTCAGATTACAGGTATCTCCTTTTATATACTCTCAGCCGGTCTTATAATTACTGCTGCAATTAATATCTATCACGGCCATAAACCCGAAACCACCTTCTGGGGAATAGTAATTGCCCTGATTTCCATATTTACAATGTGGGCGCTGATCCACTTCAAGGTAAAGGTTGGAAAAGAGCTCGATTCCGAAACGATCCTGGAAGACGCAAACTGCACAAGAACCTGCCTCTATCTATCCTTTATACTGCTTCTGGCAAGCGCAGGATATGAGCTGACAGGAATAGGAGGTATTGATTCTATCGGTGCAATACTGATTGCCGTATTCTCATTCCGTGAAGGACGTGAATCCTTTGAAAAAGCCGAAGATCTTCCCTCAGGATAAACCTTTTTGACAGACAAGTTTTAATGAATATAAAATTAAATTTAATTGTGAGGTTAGCAATATCACAACATTTTACTTTAACAGAGGCAAAAGCCAAATTTTCAGAACTCATCAGCCGGGTTCATTTTGGGAAAGAAAAAATTACCATAACCAGAAAGGGCAAGGAAGTAGCATTGGTATCTCCTGTTTCTGAAAATAAAAAAGAAAACGATATGGAAGGGCTTATATGTGCCAGAGGAGCACTGTCGAAGATTGATAAAGAAATCGATGAGCTTGTTGAGAAAGTCTACGCAAACCGGGATCTTGACATTTGACAAGAGTGACGCAGAGCGTCTGAAGACGACGTTCCCACGGGGACCATAGGAACGAGGAATAAACATTGAACATCTGACCTCATTTTTTTATATTGGTTTTTAACAACCTCGCCAGGTTCAATGAAGGTAATTTAAATGAATACATGGTATGAGACATTACAAAGACCCAGACTTACACCTCCTGACTGGGTGTTCGGCCCCGTCTGGACAGTTCTTTATGTGATGATAGCGGTTTCCATTTTTTTATTTATCAGGAGATATAAAAGTGAAAACGGTTATGGAATCTATGTACTTATTGTTTTACACCTGATTTTTAATTTATCATGGACCGGCATTTTCTTCGGGCTTAAGGCACCCAGTCTGGCCCTGATAGACATCATCCTTTTAGATATATCTCTTGTGTTTATGATCCGTTATTTCCGGCAGGCAGATGTGGTTTCATCTATCCTGCTATGGCCTTATCTGATATGGGTTCTGTTCGCAACCTATTTGAATGCATCATTTTATATTCTGAACAGGTAAAAGAGAGATACACCTCGAAATGAAAATCATGGGTGAATTAATACCATTTGATACTGCAATTATCATTCTGAATATCCTTCATTTTGAAATGATATCAGATCTATAATAACATGTGGAAATTACCGTATTTAATCTTTAAATAAAGAGGAATGCATGGATATTTGTAAAAATAACACAACCGGCAATTACTTCATTTATATCAATGGGACAGGAGCTGAAGAGGCCGTTTTCGTTACTCCAAATGCTGAGATCAAAAATCTTCAGTTAGAATTATTTACTAAACCGGAGAAATATCCTGAGGAATTCCTTTTGGAAAAAAATTTCATAACTAAAGAACAATCGCAAAGGTTCCATGAATATAAAAAGGATCGTGCTGATGAAGTGTCAGAAAATTACAATGAGTGATTTATAACATTGACTCCATATGCTTCATTCCTTAAAAAGAATTCTTATCAAAAAAAATACAGGGTGAGGAGTCGGGTGCGATTGTGGTTGGCGATATATTGACCTTTTTCAGGGATCACACGATCCTGTTGAGCTGGCTGGGGGGTTCATCATTACTGATGCTCATCGGTTCATTAATCGGGGTTCCCCTTCTAGTCGTCCGGTTGCCCGAAGATTATCTGCACAGGGAACACAAACTGGTTCGAGACTGGCCTCGATATCTTTTTTTGCCCTTCATGGTTATAAAAAATACCATCGGTATTTTGTTTTTTCTTAGCGGTCTGGCCATGTTGTTTTTACCCGGACAGGGTCTGCTGACCATGTTCATAGGGCTGGTGCTGCTCGATTTCCCCCGCAAACAAATTCTGGTTCAACGCATTTTAGGCTGCCAGCGTGTTTTGAGAGTAATAAACCGGCTGCGTAAAAGGTTCGGAAGGCCTGTGTTGGGTCCGCCTCCGGTGCAAAGCGGAAAAGACAATGGCGGCGGGGTTGTTTCATGACATTTGAAAAAGCCGTCATTGCAGGAACAGAGGAATCAAGAAAGCAGGCTGATAGACTGTAGGCTGTCAGGGAAAACAGAAAATGATATCCCTTGCAACCAAATTTGTTGCAATGAGAACGCAAATTTCTTCATTTTTAAATGCTTCAGGATGCTGCTCCGCCGGCACTGCCTGCAGACTTTTTGTTCTGTGACCCGGTTTAGCCACTATTGCCACTTAAAAGGACACCAGCTTCTGCTCCCGGGCTGTTTCAATGGACCTGCCTATATCACCTGCATGAACCGCCTCTGCCTCTTCAGCAGCGGGTCCGAATTTACATTCAAAGTCCCAGAAATCAACACCTTCCGGCAGCTTTTTATTGCGTTCTCTCTTCAGGTACTTATTGATATCCCGCTTTACAGCCTCTATCTGTCTGTCCGGCCTGATTTTCGGGTGAGCTATTGTAAATGTTTTTTTCATACTTTTCCTCTTTTCCGCCCTGTAAATTTCCGCTGAGGAGTCCCGCTCCTGCCAAAAGCCTCTTTATGAGCAGGACCCGGTGATTCATAATTGAAGGAGGTCAAGGTCCGCTGCTCAACCTCACAGCCTATGACCCTGTTGATTGCTCTTACTATGTTTCTGTCCTCCTTTGTTACAAGGGTAAAGGCTTCACCGCTGTTTGCGGCCCTTCCCGTCCGCCCGATTCGATGAATATATGCTTCCGGAGAAGAGGGGATATCATAGTTGATAACATGTGAGATGCTGGTAACATCAATACCCCGGGCTGCTATATCTGTGGCCACAAGGATCTGAAACTTTCCGCTCCTGAAGCCCTCGAGGGCTGCCTGACGTCTCGACTGGGACAGGTTTCCCTGGAGTGAAGCCGACCGGTATCCCGCATTAACAAGCTTTTTTTCAAGGCTTCTGGCGCGATGCTTGGTCCGGGTAAAAACCAGCACAGACCCGGTATTGGTGTTTCCAAGCAGTTTCAGTAAAAGAGCTGTTTTCAGGTGACCTTCTACAGGATAGAGGGCATGCCTGACAGTCTCGGCCGGGGCAGTGGTTCCGGCCTGAACAGTGGAAGGGTTTCGCAGTATATCCCTTGCCAGGCCTTTAATTTCCCGCGGCATTGTAGCCGAGAAAAGCAGAGTCTGCCGGTTATCAGGAAGATGTTTTAATATCCGCCTTATATCGGGCAGAAAACCCATGTCAAAAAGGTGATCAGCCTCATCCACAACCAGTACTTCCAGCTTTGAAAGATTGACACTTTGACGTTTGATATGGTCAAGAAGCCGGCCAGGGCAGGCAACAACAATATCCGCGTTTTTAAGGTTCATTACCTGTGGGCTGATGCCTACTCCTCCATAAACAGCAACACTTTTTACAGGTGTCTTTTTGCCGAGGGTTACAAAAGACTGATGAATCTGTTCGGCCAGTTCACGTGTCGGGGCTATTACAAGGGCGCGGATCCGTCCCTGTTTTCCCTTCAGCAGCCGGTTAAGTATGGGCAGTGCAAAGGCCGCTGTTTTACCTGTTCCTGTCTGGGCCAGGCCCATTATATCATGATTTTCTATTACCTTCGGGATTGCCATTACCTGAATCGGGGTAGGGGTTTCATAACCCGCAGCTGCAATACCTGCATTAACTGAGGGATGAAAATTAAATGCTTCAAATTTCAATATATACCTTCTTTCGATTTGTAAACAGGATTGTTATATAATCCTGTGATGTGTACTCCCGGTTCAAATAAAAAAGCCCCGGAGTTATTCCGGGGCTTATGTGATTTTTTTTAATT
>JASFHE010000593.1:0-4432 GCA_050123415.1 Desulfobacteraceae bacterium
GTTCTTGCCACGAAGGAATTGGAATTGGTAGTTGGGGCTTCTTAAGATCAGGTTTCTCCATATCAAGATGTAGAAGCTTGGTATCCGTTTGGAAGAGGTAATAGTACCTGGCTGCGATAGTAGAAAAACCGGAGCCAGCCAGAAGAGCTGCATTAATCTGGTTGGTACCTCCTACCATGTTAATCCATATTTCCTTATCTTTTAGCGCGCTAACAGTTAATGCAATCTTGAAAAAACAATCCTCAAAATTTTGGTGATCAACCTCAATAATAAAAAAGTATTTAAGCCATTCCTGAACATAAAATTTCTTAAAATTATTACCCTCCAAATTTTTCAGCAAATAAGACAGATAACTTGTGATAGTTAAGGGTTCTGAATTCTTTTTTGATGTCTTAAACCATCTATCCCTTACTTCGTATTTCTTATTGCCTTCAATGACGTCTTTTGAAGTAAAAAGAACAATAGCTTCAGGTGCTCCGGTATTATCCTGATTCATTTCACCAGAAGATGAAAAAAAATCCTTGGCATTTTGGTCGCCGCCAGAGGCCATTTTTAATAGACAATAAATGTAGGTGAGGGGAACTGTCACAGCTCCAGGGTTCAAGCCCAAACCTGAAAGGTGCCATACACCCATGACTAACATATCCTTGAGAAATTACATTAATTTTTAAAAATGTTAATAAATTCCAGCATTATCGTCACGAAGACTGTTTGTACATTTTTAATCCTTAAGTCTCATCTTAATCCAACCAGTTTCGGTCATCGTACTGTCATCTTCAAAGACGATTTTTCTCGTTTTTGGAAATAGCATTCCTTCTCTCCCCATACGCCACTCTTTTTTAATCTTACGAAATAATTCATCATCCAGTAGATTTCCTAATGCCTTCGATTCATAACCACTTCCCCATCCAACACGCAAAAGAAACTCGTTTTGGTCTAATTTCATGGTCTTTATCTTTTTGATCTGTGTTTGCAGGTCTTTCAATCCCACAGTTTGGAAAAAAATCTCCTCCCTTTCTAGATGTTTTTGAGCGAATAAATTGCATGTCTTGATTATCTGTTCTATTGGAATGACATCTCTAATACCAAGTGCAGATGCAGTCTCTGATTTTAATATGAAGTCATCAATTTTGAGAGATCCGGTTGTTTTCGATCCTGCTTTTAATGCTTCAAAATAAATCGGTGTTGCTTTTCCTGGCTCACTTGTATTTGCACCACTCCGACCTAACTGTTTCCATTGATATCCTTTTTCTTTGCAACTCATTACCCTTGAAAGGCATACATTAATTTCGTTTTGAGGAATGAAACTACTGTCGCTAACTTGAAGAGATCTCATAATACTGTTGTTTGGCCTCCCAAGTATGCTTTCTTCCGATGGCAAAGAAAATTGTTCCTTCTTTATTTTCCCTCCTCTTACTCTGTTTTTTTTATTATGTAGTGATGTTTTCAGTCCTTTTTCATATGTGGTCTTTTTTGCCGAATTTTCCAGCACCCGATATAAAACTGCTGTTCGCATAGCTCCTTTTATGGATGAGCCAGGAATAAAAAAAGACATTGCTTCTTTATTGAAATCCAATATCAAGGCATTTGTAGTGCCAATATTTGCCATCAGGGATTGGGCAGTATTTCTTGATATTGAAATACTATATTGAGGATAACGAATCGCGAGTTCTTTTGAAAAAGCTCCAATATAGAAATCTCCAATTCTCGATTTTTTAATAAATGCTTCTCTATCGAAATCAGGATCAGTAAAGAGCTTTTCCATATTGACTCTAATTAAAGCTTCCTCGTTTATAACATATTCAAGAGGGTATATCTTATGCCCTGATCCTATGTGAAGAGGTGTCAGAGCTTCTATTTCATATTTATAGGTCGGCATACTCTTCTCCTAAAATGAAACCGAAAAGGCGTAACCATAGCGATATACCTTATGCTTTGTAAACCCATCAGGTGTAATATCTACAAAAGAACCAACCGGTTTTTTTCCATAAAGCACCGAGCCTTCGGTCAGCATGCGGACATATTTCTTTCGCCTCGTTGTATTCTCAGGAGAATATACAAATCCACCTCGCATCTTGAAATCATAAATTCCATTAAATTCCGATGTTTCGTTTTCAGAAGGGAATACCAGAGAAAGAAGCATATTTTTGTTACCTACAAAAGATTTAAGTTCAATTTCATCTTCATCGAATTCAGGCTTAAATGCTCCTTTTCCGCTTCCTTTATCTCCGCCGATACCTTCATCACCAAGGAGCCGGAAAGCTCCCTTGATTCGATCGATAAATGACGCATCATTCCACTTTAAGAAGAAATACAAGCCACTGCTTTCATTAAAATTAACTTGCCTGAAATTGAAGATATTCGAAGCTGATGTAATTCTATCAAGGCTTACTCTTTGCACCTCGGTTTCTTTCCAAACTGGGCATTCATCTTTTACAGATTTTCCGCACGTTCCCTCATGAGGTAGAAGCACACAGCCGTCCTGAACGAGACAATGCCCTGACGTAACAATTGTTCCATTGACAACTGAATTCTCCCAGAGGGTTTTAGGAATCAACTCAAGATGCTTAAAGGAAGGATCGTCCGGGAAAGAAGAATAAGCCACAGGCAGAAAAAAATGTTTCTTATAAAATGGAAAAGCCGAGCTAATTAAAAAAGGTGGATCGCTGTTTACAAATCTTTCCAGTAAATCATTGAGCAACTTTTCCCCATACAACATACGATATCCATGGCAAATTGCTGAGAAAAGCATATCAGAATGAAGGATGATGCTGGTATCCTCCAACATACCCTCTTTTTCGCCTAGATGAACCGGTGATTTAAAATGTAATTTAACAATATCACATTTCATGTGATACCTCTTGTGAAAATATAGCGTTCAGGTAACTTTCATCCGCCATTTTTTTGGCGAGTTCCCTTACTCTCCCTTCCGCTTTTGCTTTTTTTGCAGAAATATCTACATTTCCATTTTTATAATCAGCAGATGAATTCCAGAATATACGAACATTTTGAAAACTGACCTTACCATATCCCCTGCTTCCACTTCCCCCGAGATAGTCATCTTCTAATAGTTGCATTGCAGTAAGAACCTTTTTGAACCTGGCTTTATCCTTGTCCTGGTAGACATTATAGATGATTTCAAAATCAAATTCTGCTCCGCGTGGCACTCGTTCCTGCTGCCTTGGATTTGCTTCTGACGTGATTCTGTCAATCGAATTCTCAAATTTTACCTCAGTCCACTCCAGATCAAGATTATATCTTACATCTTTCGGGATAGACTCTTCATCCAGTTTTGCATCTCTAACAATAAGAAGTGTTGGAGTAGTTTTTTTAATACATAGAAATGGGCAATTTTTAGGACTAGCTGGATTTTTACCAACTTTCACTTGTTCTGGACATTTGGATGCATTGGGATCAATAGAACAAATACCTTTTTTTACTCTTGATATTTTTGCATTATTTCTTCCGAAAACATTACAAACATGGCAATCAGTTTCATTACACATGTGGATACTAATTTGATTCTTTTTTTGCCATACTCTTTTATCATCAGTAGCCGATCCCTCTGCCTTCTCTAATAATGATCTCATTTTCCCCTTTAATGAAGATCCTGGAATATAGGGTTTATTTTCGTGATCCTTAATAACTGGATTGTCCACTCCACCTATATCAATTCCTGTTTTGGACCCACCAATATGAAGCCCTGTTTCAGCTCTAATCCTTCCAGTTAGAATTATCTTCCCTTGAAGAATAATATCTGGCATTTTAATCCTCCTTATTCTTTACCATACTTATAGAAGTAAGCGACAATTGACTCAAAGAAATCTTGAAAGTATTTAAAGGAATCCTCTTTTACCTCTCTTATCATTTGGTCTAACAAGTCCGCTAATGATGCTAATCCCTTGTCTCTTTTAGAGACATATGCAAGCTTGGCTCGCATTAAATCAAGGTCATATTTGTTGTACTTTTTCATTCTTTTTATTTCTGTGAATATTTTCCTAATTGATGCAGTGGACTGCCCCTTCAAATTTTTTTCAGAAAATTTCTGCGCATGGAAAATTAATTTTTCGCTATCGCCTTTTAAGATTGATCTGATTTCATCGGTGCTTATTGATGCTTGTTCAATATTTTTTTTATTTATATTCTTATATCCTCTCTTATCCATAGAGAACCTCCCTTCCTTATTATAATTCCAATTCCGCCCATCGAGCGGCATAGAGTCCACCTTCTTCTAGATTATAATTATCTGTTAATAATTTCGTCTCTATTATCTCAATCTTTTTCATTGCTTTTTTATGTCTTTTTCCTATTCTTGAAAGTCCATAAATGAGCCTCCAAACTCTGTGGATTGGATATTTTCTATCCTGATAATTTTTATATTCACTAAACCCCGAATAGATTATCTGAAGTAATGCTTTAGGGACTTCCTCAT
>JASFHE010000594.1:0-4427 GCA_050123415.1 Desulfobacteraceae bacterium
CAAGTACTGGATATTGTGAAGGGAAGGATCAACCAAGTTATTCTGGATTGAAGAATGTTTGGGTTTATAGGTGGGAGTGCCAATGAGAGGAGGATCAGGGTCGCATCTTAATTGGAGAAGAATTGAAGAATTGTATTGGCATAAATGTATTTTTCATTTTTCTCCCGAATTACTATCATAAGAACAGGCGGTATTACCGGAATGATTAACCGGAGTACCGCCTGAGAATATTGGAAAAAGAACTCTATTTTTATAAAGTTATTTTGGCAAATTTTATGACATTAATTTAGTAGTGTTAAATATTTATTTTTCACCCAGCTTTGCCTTGAGCAGGTCACCGAGGGTACCAAAGGAACCGGATGAATTACTGCCTGCCTGACCATAACTTTTAAAAGCCTCTTTCTCTTCATCCTTTGCATTGTCAACCATGCCCAGAGAAAGCCTTCGTTTTTCCTCATCAACTCCGTTAATCTTCACTTCAACTTCCTGACCCACTTCGACTGCTTCCCTGGCATGATTTATTCTTTTGCCTTTTCCCAGCTCGGAAATATGAACAAGCCCGTCTATACCCGGTTCAACATTTACAAAGGCCCCGAATTTTTCCGTCCGCACTACCTTTCCTTTATGCATGGAGCCTTCAGGATATTTTTTGGAAATGGAATCCCATGGATCAGGCAGTACCTCCTTGAGACTGAATGAAAATTTATCATTTGCCCAATCAAGAGTTGTTATGGCTACATCCACCTGTTGTCCCACTGAAAGAATACTCTCAATATCCTCAACGCGCCCCCAAGCGATTTCCGACACCGGGATCAAACCTTCTATTCCATCCACATCGATAAACGCCCCGAATTTTTTTATTGATGTAACTGTGCCGGTTACTGTCATTCCAACTTCAAGAGACCCTTTTAATTCAAGTTTCTTTTCTTCTCTTTCCTGTTCAAGTATTGCACGGTGGGAAAGAATAATATTTCTCCCCTTTTCTCCAAATTCAGTTACCTTAAAGGTCATTTCCGATCCGATAATACTGCTGCTATCCTCAATACGCCCCAGTCCCATCTGGGAAAAAGGGCAGAATGCACGGGTTTTACCGGCTATTCGAACCTCAAATCCTCCCTTTATTTCCTTTTCAACAACGCCCTGCAGGGGTATGCCGTTATGGAAAGCGTCTTCGAGGAATTCCTTTCCTGTAGACTCGAGTGAAAGTTTGGTCGTGAATAGTTTTTCGCTGTTGCGGGAGGACAGGAAAAAGGCTTTTATAGAGTCACCCTCTTTGATACTGATATTTCCTTCTTCATCCATAAATTCGCTGAGTGCAATGATACCTTCGGATTTACTGCCTGTATCAATAAAAACCCATTCATCTGTGATCTGAATAATATCAACTTCAACCTCCTGCCCCGGTTGATAGAAGGCTGCCTTTACTTCACTTTGATTTAATAATTCTTCAAAACTTTCTTCCATCTCATCATCTTCGGTTATGATCTCATTTTCCATGTCCATAGACTTTTTATCTATTGTTAATGTTCCGGCTTTATCTGATTTTCTTTCCCATCGCCTTTAGGAACCTGCCATTCGCCAAAAAACGGCACCTCAAACACCGCGTTCCTGCTGGTTTCTTCTTTTTTGTACTTCTCAGGATATGCATCAGGCAGGATGACGTTTTGTGCGATAAGCTGTTTTCGAAGAGCTGTAAAATCAACATCTCTTACACTGACACCCTGTTTCAGGGCAAGGGCTGCCGCAGTTCCGGCTGCTTCACCTATTGCAATACAGTGCGGTATAAGATTAAAGAAATTATTGACTTCCTGGTCAGATGAAAAGGCCCTGCACCCCACCAGCATATTATCAATGCCTTTAGGCAGGAGTGTCCTGTAGGGAACAAATGTATGGGGAGAATCCAGCGAGTACTGGCCCCTGTCGAGATCAGGAAAGACCGCTATCGTGTCTTCAAAGGGTTCATTTCGCGAAAGGTCTTCCGAGGTCAGCATATAATCGCCGTGTACCCTTCTGGCACCCCTTGTTCCAAGCTGAGGTGAGGACAGGACTATAAAGCTGTCTTCAAAACCCGGTATATTCTTTTTAAAGTAATCATAAGTCAGGAGCATCTTTTCACGACCAAGCATCTCAACCCTTGTGAGTTCTTCAACATCGGTCTGGCTCTTGTTGGCGTACCTTGGATGAATCCATACAACCTTTTCCTGATTCGGAAGATTGCTTCTCATAAATCCCGGATGCCCGCCCTGCTGCATCAGGTCCATCATCATTTCACCCCATTTGTCCGGATATTCCCTGCGGAAATCTTCGACTTTTACCAGGTTGACGTTGTCAATCCAGTAGCAGAGTGAGAGGTTGGCGATCCTGATCCTGGGATCAATATCAGTATCAAAGGCGGCACCGGCGTATGGCAGCAGGTCACCATCTCCTGTTGAGTCAATAACTACCTTTGCCATTATTGCCTGACGGCCTGATTTACTCTCAAATACAACACCGACAGGTTTGTTTCCATCCATTACGGGCATGGTCCCCCATGCGTGCAGATATGTTTTTATACCTGCCTTGTTTACCATGTCATTTAATATGCATTTACCGATCTCAGCATCAATAAGAGAAGAGTGAACAATCCTTCTTTCCCGAACCCAGAAAAATGATCTTTCATTCCAGTAGGTTACAAGTTTGGGATCATCGGAGCCCCAGATATCTTCAGGAGGATGAAATTCAGCATTTCTTTCACCCAGCTCTTCCAGAAATTCCTGGTTAATTCCGGCGATCTGAAGGTTCCCGTCAAAGTCAGACAGGCATGGGATTATGGTTACCAGGCCGCCGGTGCTCATTCCGCCAAGATGGCCATATCTTTCTATAAGGACTGTATCGGCTCCGTTACGAGCCGCGGCGATCGCAGAACCGATTCCACCGGGACCGCCGCCAACAACTACAACATCGCATTCACGTACGACATCGACCGTTTTATTTGGTTCAGGTATTGTTCTGATAATTTCTGCCAATTTAATATCCTTTCTTTAAATATTTTTACTTTTAAGTACCTTAATAAACTGATTATTTTAGAATTTATTAATATGCTTGAATATTCATAAAATGTCAATGCCAGTTTTTTATTTAAAACCAGCGTTACAAACATAATAAAACAAGAAAAATGATTAAAGTCACACCATGGAACGGTCGATGACCATATAATAAATCCGCATCTATGTATTTAAAATAAAATACATCATAGTATTAAAAATAGAGGGTTATAAATTTATGTCAAACCGCAATAAACCGCTTTCTGATGTTAAAAATTTATTAAACAGCTATGACTCAAACCAGCAGGTTGAAATTGCAGCCCAGGTTTTTCTTGAATACTGTGTTTATCAGAATCACTGTGACACTGCCAGACGTCTTGCTCCTCTGATAAATACTGTTGCAGAGGCACTGACAAAAGACCTTAAAAATGAAGACGGCCTGAAACAGGGAATCAAGGCAGTACAACTTTATCTGCAGATCCCCCCGGCCGAGTACTATGGCGAGACACTGGTCCGTCTCACCTTTCTCGACAGACAATCAGTTGATGAGATGCTGCAAATAAAACCGGATGATATAGTTTTCGGCACATTTCTCATGGAACAGGGGTTAATTACCCAGGAACAAAGAGACATTGCCGTAATTGCTCAAAAAAGACTGTTCACAGTCCAGGAGATCTATGCCCGTGTTGTTAATCCCGATCAAAAGGAAGAAGAAGCCCAGATAATTGACAGCTTAAAGGATATATTTCAGCATTTCATGATATCAACCGCTGAACTTGAAGATGATCTTAACCGGTCAAATATAGAAAGTATTCCAAGTGCATTACAACGGCTTGAAAATATTATCACCGAAACTGAAAAACAGACAAATGCTGTCCTTGAAATTGTTGACCGTTTCTTTGGGCTGGAAGAGGAAATGAGGTTGAACCTTCAACAGATAAAGGAAAACTGCGACCCGTCCAATAACCTGATTTCTGAAAACATCGAAATTATCATGGGCAAGCTTGACTTCATCAACAGCTTAAGCCTTGATCTTAACGGCACACAACAGATACAGGACAGGATAGGCCAGCAACTCCTGAAAACAATTCCAACAATACAGACATTTCAGAATCAGATAACAAAAATAGCTCAAAAACTGAAACTGAACTGGCAGACCGGAGAAAAAGATGATGGCGGCATGAACGGCTATGAGTGCGGCGAAGTTGATAATCGTATAGAGCAGTATGATGTT
The DNA here is from genome assembly GCA_050123415.1 of Desulfobacteraceae bacterium. Lineage (GTDB taxonomy): Bacteria > Desulfobacterota > DSM-4660 > Desulfatiglandales > HGW-15 > JAAZBV01. The sequence continues at coordinate 4,258 of JASFHE010000594.1, forward strand.
GATGATCTCCTGTCAAACCTGGGATTATGATACGGACATCTTTCTTAAATAGTGCCCATCCAAAAACTAAAGTTTTTGTTAGGCAGCTGTCAGCACTCTGCGCTCAGCTTTCAGCAAAAGGCTTTTAAAATAAAGACTAAAGTTTCGCAGTTAAATTTTACTATAGAAAT
>JASFHE010000595.1:0-4383 GCA_050123415.1 Desulfobacteraceae bacterium
CAGCAGCGCCCTGTCCTGAATCAGCGAGTATGTTGCAGCGGATATGGCGCTCATGTCCAGTTCCCCTTTCACCATCATGCGATTGAGGTCGTTCGGGTATCTGCTGATAACCTCAACACCATTAACTGGTCTGTGTTCAAACATGTGGTAGTAAAACGGGTAGCAGTTCAGATAGTCTATATAACCAAGTTTCATGAAACCGCCCCCTCTGTTCCATATCCGGCCGTTGTCCTTACCGGCGTCATGCCTGCGTCAGTTATTAGCCTTTTCAGAAACGCCTCTGATCCGAAATCAGGGGTTTTTGCTCCTGCGGCATGAACAACCTTTTCATTGTTATATGTCGCGCCCATTTCATCCGCCCCAAAGTGGAGCATTGTCTGTGCCATCTTTTCCCCAAGGTACATCCAGAGGGCCTTAACATGAGGAACATTATGCAGGACAATCCGGCTTGTTGAATAGATCCTGATATCATCATAACCTGTTGTTGTTTCGGAACGATTGGTTGTTATTGCCGTATTTTCGCTGTGGAATGCCAGGGGTACAAAGGCCTTGAAGCCACCTGTCCTGTTCTGAAGAGACCTTATTCGGAAAAGATGATCGATAATGTCTTCGGTCTTTTCCAGATGATTATAAAGCATGGTAGCATTTGTCTTAAGCTCCTGACCGTGTGCTGTTTCCATAACCTCAAGCCATCTTTTCCCCGAGATCTTTTTCGGTGCTATAATCTTTCTCACTCCGGATGCAAATATTTCAGCGCCACCGCCGGGTAAGGCATTTACCCCGGCATTAATCAGACGCCCGAATACTGTCTCAAGGGGAAGATTATTGATTTTTGCAAAGTAATCATACTCAACAGCAGTGAAGGCAACAATAAATATATCGGGTTTTATTTTCTTTATACGGGTCAGCATCTCTTCAAAAAAATCCAGCTTTAGATCAGGATGAAGGCCTCCCACGATATGAACCTCATCTATACCTGCATCAACTGCCTTCGCTACTCTGTTTTCTATCTCATCAAGCGAAAGCAGGTAACTGCCATCATCTCCCTTGGCCTTTGAGAAGGCGCACAGGGGGCAGCGCAACTCACATATATTGGTATAATTAAGGTTCATGTTGACACCGTAATAAACGTCGTTGCCATGAAGCTGTGTCTTTATATGGTGGGCGATCTCGCCAAGATCGAGAATGTTGTTTGTGGTCAGCATCTCCATGGCATCCTTTTCATCCACTGGAATGCTGTTGACTACTTTTTCTGCGATTGTCTTTAACTTTTTGTCTTTTATGTTGTCTGTTAAAATCATAATTACTAACTATTCACCCCAGCCTTTAAGAAGGTCCTGCTTTTTACCCAATAGATTCAAAATCTTTCCCGTAATAAAATCAACAATATCATCCACGGTTTGAGGCCTTGTGTAAAATCCCGGAACAGGAGGGACAATTACAACTCCGGCGAGTGCAGCTTTTTTCATGTTTTCAATATGGATCAGGTTAAAAGGCGTCTCCCTCGGTACAATAAGACATTTTCTTTTTTCCTTAAGCGCCACATCACAGGCCCTTGTTATCAGGTTATCCGCATATCCGTTTGCAATGGCTGAAAGACTTTTCATTGAGCATGGCGCTACCACTATGGCCTCAAAATCAGACGACCCGCTTGCACAGGGCGCCTGAAAATCCTTTTCATCATACTCCCTGAAGTTCTTAAAATCCCCGACATTGCCTCTGTCCTCAAGTACCTGTGTAAGGGGAGATACTCCTTTTACGGAACATGACATCTCATATTCCATTATCCCGATGCTTCCCTGTGACGCTATCCCTGTGACAGCTTCGCCTGATTTGAGGAGTTCTTCAATAACCCTTATCCCCAGTATTGGTCCGCTTGCTCCTGTTATTGCAACTATAATCATGCTTCCCGTCCTCCCTGATTCAACATCAAGGTGTCATGTATTTTGGTACTGTCATAGTAAGCCTGAAACAGCTGTTCCGGCAAGAAGCAGGGGAGAAATAAGCATATTGGTCTTAAAAAGCCGCGAAAATCTTTCTCCAAGCCTGCCGGATCTTGCCAGCCGCTGGTGATATAAAAATATAACACCCACAAGCAGTATTGCAATCCAGTAGGGAGACTTCATCCCGCCGATCAGGCCGGCGAGGGCCGTTGCTGTAAACGAACAGACATAACATATGCCGGATAAACGAATTGCCTTTTCAGTCCCAAACTTAACAGGTATCGAGTGAAGCCCGGTTTTTTCATCAAATTCCTTATCCTGGAGGGAGTAGATAATATCGAGCCCCGCAATCCATGCTATTATAACAAATCCCAGCAAAAAAGGTGTAAAGGCAATCACTCCGGAAGCTGCAAAATATCCTCCCACAGGAGCCGCTGCTTCTACAAAACCGAGATAAAAATGTGAAGACGACGAAAACCTTTTTAAATAGGAGTATGTAAACAGCAGAAATACAGCGGGAAAAGAGAGATAAAAACATAACTTATTCAGCATGTAGGACGCAGCAATAAGGACAAGCGCGGATACTATTGCTATCGACCAGACTGTAAAAGGACTGGCTTCACCCCTGGGTATTACCCTGTTTTTTGTCCTTGGGTTAGCGCTGTCTATTTTTGCATCAATAACCCTGTTAAATGACATGCCGGATGTCCTGGCAGCAGCAAGCGCGATTGTCACAAGCACCCAGGTTAAAAAAGACCCTCCACCGGCAAACAGCAGACCGAGATATGCAAGTGGAAGTGTAAACAGGGTTTGCTCAATAAGTATCAGCTCTGAAAATTTCCTAAAATCCATATTCCTTCCATCTTTTGTCCACCAGCGCCTTAATCTCATCTGACATGACTATTTCCTCGGGCCACTCCCTGCCCATGCCCTCTTCGCGGGTCTTGCGGGTCGCATCAATCCCCATCTTTCCGCCAAAATTGGCATAGGGTGCGGAATGGTCAAGGGCATCAAGGGGCCCCTGTGAAAAAACCAGGTCCCTGCCCGGATCAACATTGTTTAAAAGTTTCCACAACACAGTGCTGGAATCCCTTAAATCCAGATCCTTATCAAAGACTGCAATATATTTTGTGGAGGAAAACTGTCCCAGCCCCCACAGCGCATTAATCACCTTTTTTGCCTGGGCCGGATATTTTTTATCTATGCTTACAAGAGCGCAGTTATGAAATACACCTTCAATAGGGAGTTCCATGTCCTGTACCTCCGGCAGGATCATCTTAATAATGGGTAAAAAAATCCGCTCTGTCGCCTTTGCCATGTAGCAGTCTTCCATGGGTGGTTTTCCGACTATCGTGGCCGGATAGATCGCGTCACTCCTGCATGTAATACAGGTTACATGAAATACCGGGTAAATATCCGCGGCGGAATAAAAACCGGTATGATCACCAAAAGGGCCTTCGATTCTCTCCTCTTCCGGGTCAACATAACCTTCTATAACAAAATCCGATTCTGCCGGAACATAGAGGTCGACAGTATGCCCTTTCACAATTTCTACAGGCCCCGAGTTTAAAAAACCCGCGAGCATCAGTTCATCAATATCCGGGGGAAGAGGCGCTGTGGCGGTATATGTAACAGCCGGAGATCCTCCCAGGGCGACAGCAACCTCCATCCTCTGCCCCCTGTTTTTGTATTTGTCAAAATGCCGTGTGCCGTCTTTATTATACTGCCAGTGCATCCCGGTTGTTGATTTGTCATACTTGTGCATCCTGTACATGCCCATATTCTGAACACTTGTATCAGGGTCTTTTGTTATGACAAGAGGAAGGGTAATAAAGGGCCCCCCGTCTGATGGCCAGCATGTGAGGATGGGCAGTATATCCAGGAGATCACTGTTAGAATCGAATATTTTGTCCTGGCAGGGGCCGTGTTTTACCTTTTTGGGAATATAATCGGCAACTTCCTTTAATGTGAAGAGCATTTTTATTTTATCCAGAAGTCCTGAAGGCGGCTGCATCTTTATCAGTGACTCAATCCTTGAACCTATATCATCCAGAGATTTGCAGTTAAGGGCCATCTCCATTCTTTTAAAACTGCCAAAGGCGTTAATCAGCAGGGGATAAGGTGAGTACCTGATATTTTCAAACAAAATAGCCGGGCCGGATGTTTTACTCATCCTGTCGGCGATCTCGGTTATCTCCAGAAACGGATCGACTTCTGCCGGGATTCGTTTCAGTTCACCGGCATTTTCCAGTGCTTCAATAAATTCTTTCAGGTTTTTAAAGGACATGGGGCTCCTCAGAAAATTATATTATTTGAGGCTTTTGCAAAAATATTTACATACTGTAAATAAAACTGTAAATCAGTGTCCCCCTTATTTTTTGCCAATCACTTTTGATCGAAATCAGGGGGTATTAATTAAAATCGGCATTTTTTTACATCA
>JASFHE010000596.1:0-4368 GCA_050123415.1 Desulfobacteraceae bacterium
ATGTAAAAAAATGCCGATTTTAATTAATACCCCCTGATTTCGATCAAAAGTGATTGGCAAAAAATAAGGGGGACACTGATTTACAGTTTTATTTACAGTATGTAAATATTTTTGCAAAAGCCTCTGTTTTTAAAATTACCGGAGACCTTGGATTTGAAGAAATAATTGATCTGATAGATATGATTCATTCTTTTGAAATCACATCCAATATACTCATGGATCTCTCCCATGGAGATACAACCTCATTAACAGCAAAACAAATTGAGAAAATTAGAAATTATTCAAAAAAATACTCTCATTTACGTGCTTGTGGTAAAACTGCCTATATTGTTAATAGCGACGTTGATTATGGCCTTGCCCGTATGTACCAGATCCATACTGAGTTAAAAGGTCATGAAGAGTTACACACAGTGTTTAGAAGCATGGAAGAAGCAATGATCTGGCTTAATGAATAAAAGGCAAAAGGACTGGAGTGGCACCCCATTATTCTTCCTGTTGATACCAATCCTCATCGCCATATAGTTCTTCAGTACATTCAGGGCAGATTCCGTGACTGAAGAGTGCCTCCGAATGTTCAGCTAAATATTTTTCAATCTGTTTCCAGTAGCCCTTATCATCCCTTACCTTTTTACATTTCGCACATATTGGTATAAGACCTTTTAGTGTCTTTACATTTTCCATTGCTTCGCTGAGTTCTGCAATAAGTTTTTTATTCTCATTTTCCGCTATCTTCTGTATGGTAATATCTCGCGCTACCAGTACATAGCCGGCTTTTTCTCCGTCTTTCTCGTGAAGCATTGAAACAGAAATGTTTACCGGTATCCTCTCCGATTTTTTTGTAACAAGAACATCTTCCGCATGCCTTACGATATTATAATCAAGAGGCTTTTCAGATTTACTATCATTCGCAGTAGTTTCCAATCTATCAAAAAGATCATGCAGGCTCGTTCCTGTGAATAATTTATTAATATCAATATCGATAATTTCCCCCTGCTGATATCGGGATAATTTTAATACGGCATTGTTATATGAAACGATTCGCCTGTCCCGATCAATAATAAGAAGCAGATCGGACATTGTCTCAATAATATTCTTTGCAGCGGTCGCCGGGTTCAGATCAAGAAGGCCGAACTTCCAGACTGCATATCCTAAAAGCAGTTCCAAAAGCATTGTAAAAAAGGACGGCACCCTGGGGATATTAATTCCAGTAATCGGTTTAATAAAGAATATGGCGCTTCCCAGAACTGTTGGCAGGAAAAAACCAATGGATATATACATCAACTGTTTCTTCTTTTTAATTTCCCTGCTTTTAAAATAATAGATCAGTGGAATAATAAAACTCAAAAAACCAAAAATGGCTATCCAGAGGTTGGCTAAGGCTAGAAAAGGCGACTGAAAATTATACACAACCTCATTTCCCCAGCGGCCGCTGGCAATATCTATTATGGCTCCTCCTGTAAAAAGGATATAAAAGTAAAACAGAATATTGGGGATATAGATAATCCCGAGAAACCATTTTTTTTTTAATAATCCCTATTCCGGTTATTGCAAACACAAAATGCAAAGCAACACTGACAGCCAGACTCGGTACAATATTTGTCTTTGCCCAGAACAGTGTATATGCCGGTTCTGCTGATTGTATGAACAGGAACTCACTCAATGCCATCCATGCGTTGACAAGGCAGAGGGCCAGAAACAATTTATGTTCCAGTTTTTTACTGCTTTGATAATAGACAAGGAAACCAATAAGAAGACATACAATAAAAGCGACGAAAGAAATGGTCAACGGAAGTATCATACGGACCCCCTTTAAATTACGGGGATAGATTAGCAGAACCAGGGTGTTTCGTCAATTTAGCAAATAACCAAAATCCACCATCAAATTTTTTATAACCAATGATGATGTGGAATATTGGGTTACCCTGGGCACCAGCAAGGTGTTAGATGCAAGGCACCGAAGGAGAGTCGACTGAGGCGTACAAGCGTACGCCGCAAGGAGAAACGACTGAAGGTAACGCCGCAGAGGACACTTTGATGGTGAATCAGGAACTCTTTTATCGACTTGCTATTCTACTCCGGTTCTATTATCTTTAGCTATATGGCAATATTTCACACTACTCTACTCCACACATAAATTTAATGTTTTAAGTCAAAAGGAGATTATATTATGAAAAAAACTAACGTTAATATCATTTTATTTTTATTCCTTTTATCAATTTCATTATTGTCTTTTTGCAAAACGTTATCTCCTGGTGACAAATCCATGGATCGAAAATTAACGGTCCATTCCGGGAAATTTATTATCGAACCTGCCACCCTTATCTCTTTAGGTTTTGAGTGGTATATCGAAGGTGATGCAAACCATAATGCTACGGTTGAAGTATCCTATCGGGAAAAAGGAGATAATCCCTGGAAAAAGGCCCTGCCCTTATTACGCATCCAGAATGAGGAATGTATCAACAGTTTTTTTGGAAACACTATCGATTATATAACGCCCAATTTGTTTGCCGGCAGCATAATGGACCTTAAGCCCGATACAGCATATGAATGCAGGTTTGTCATGTCTGATCCGGATGGTGTTCGGGGTGAGGCCACCAAAACAGTCACTGTCCGGACCCGCCCCGAACCCACACCAGCGGAAGGCGGAAAAGTCTATCATGTATATCCTTATACTTATAAAGGGCCTAAGGAAGAGCCTTACTTCGACAATCTTATGGGGGCCTATTATTTAGGTTATGGTTGCACGGCAGACTGGTGGAATCTGCATCCGCCCCGTGTCCAGCCCGGGGATACTATCTTAATGCACGCCGGTCTTTATAAAGCAAACTGGACTGTCTATGGTGCCACTTTTTTTAAAGAAGGTCAGGGTACGAAATTTTCAGGGACCTATTTCCTTACCCAGAGCGGGACTCCCGATAAACCCATTGTTATAAAAAACGCAGGGGATGGCGAGGTTATCTTCGACGGTAACGGCAACTTTAACCTCTTCAATGTCATGGCTGCCAATTATAATTATTTTGAAGGATTGACCATTCGAAATACGGATGTTGGGTTCTGGGCCGGACAGAAAAGGATTACCGGTTCCAGTGGATTGACGGTTAAAAATTGTAAGTTTGAAAATATTGATAAGGGAATTCACACGGAGTGGTCAGGCTCAAAGAATTTTTACATTGCAGACAACATTTTTATCGGACGGCACGATCCGAATGGAATTCATGGCTGGTTCAAACCACCCAATAAATCATCCTATCCATTTGAAAGATGTTTGTCTGAGTATGCCGTCAAGGTTGCAGGGGCCGGGCATGTTATCTGTTATAACTACGTGGCCAATTTTCACAACGGTATATGTCATGCCACATATGGTGTGCCGGAAGGATATCCTGCCTATAGTCATCCCGATGTCTATCCGGTGGAAGAGGTATTGAAGCAGGATCGAATGTTCGTATCCATTGACATCTATAATAATATTATCAGAAATGTTCATGACAATGCTATTGAAGCAGACGGAATCATGTATAACGGCAGGATTTTGCGAAATCTTTGTGTCGATGGAGCTTCATCTGCCCTGAGCTCCCAAACCCTTTACGGCGGTCCTGTTTATTTTATACGCAATATTATCTACCATAGCAGTTCATCCGGATTTGTAAAACATCAATCAAATCCGTCGGGCTCCCATTACTATCATAATACCTCAATTTCAAAGGTGATGGCCGGTCTGGGTTCAAACTACCATTTCCGAAACAACCTGATTTTGGATTGGCTGCCTGAAGAACCGATTTTTTCAACCGAAACATTCACTAACTATACTTCTTCCGATTATAATGGTTTTTGTCCCAACCAGAGAGCACCTTATTCATTTGCATGGAAATCACCGCCATTTGAAGTAATTAAAGACTATGTGAATCCACCGGAAGACCGTAAATTTATCGATCTTGAGCAATTTCAAAAGGCTACTGATCAGGATACACATAGCATATTGATCGATTTTAATATTTTTCAAAACGTAAAAGCACCGGATTACAAATCTCCTACACAGGTTTATTATGAGGTAAAACCATCCGATTTTCAGCTGGTTGCCGATTCATCTGCAATTGATGCGGGGTGCATTATTCCAAATGTGAATGATAATTTTACCGGAAAAGCCCCGGATTTGGGTGCGTTGGAATCCGGTATGCCGCTGCCTGTATATGGGCCACGAAAATAGCGAAAGTATATCCGGTTAAAATGTTACTTTATCAGTTTACTATAATTTGACTTCGTAACTTTACCACATAGCTTATTCTAAGTGGATCGATAATTTATTTCGACGTGTGTGAGAGTCTATAGCTTTTTGCCTTTGAGTATGGCGGTATTCCATTTGTAAAATAA
>JASFHE010000597.1:0-4362 GCA_050123415.1 Desulfobacteraceae bacterium
AAGACTTAGCTGATCCGCCTTCGTACAAGGCTATGGCGAGACAGGCGGCTGATAGCTGAACGCTGAAAGCTCCATCCGGAAATTGGCTCTTTCTGGATGGACACTAGCAATGATAATTGCCGATTGTCTTTTATGTTTCATTATCTGTTAATAAATGTTATTTGAAAATTGAAAAAATAATACCTGCTCCACCACCTGTTACACTTCAAAGGAGATCTGTTCATGACCGGATGGCTTCCCTTTTCAATTTCTGCCACATTATTATGCGCATTAATATTTTCATTCACCTATTTCTTCCTGTATCTGAGAAATAAAAAAATATATCTCGCAGTTTGGTTAACAGCATGGAATGTTGATGTGATAAGGCTGGCTTTTATGCTCCTGCCCATCCTGATTGAAATGGGTGAGTATAATACTATTTTTTTAGCAGTTGCTCTACTGGCATTAGTGACAAACGGTATCCTGATCCTTTACGGATGGTATATCTTTTTAAACAAAAAATTCCCTCTGACATGGATCTTTTTATATGCCGCGGTTTCCGCATTTATAGCCCTGTCGGGTTTTTCAATAACACCCATAACATGGGGAATGTTTATTGCTTTTATATGCGCAGGGTGGATGAATATCTGGACAGCGATAACAATTCTCAGGGTAAGACATCTCAGAGTTGCTTCCGGCTTAACAACAGGAATTTCCATAGGCATATGGGGCAACTTTAAAATATACTATCCTGTTGTTTTACTCTTTGCTCCGTCTCTTATGATGTGGGGTTATCTCATAGATTCTATACTGTTTATTATTATTGCCATCAGCATATTGTCGATCTATTTTCGGTTTTCTCAAAAGCGGTATAAGTTTAGTGAGATAAATTACAGTCTGCTTGTTGAAAGTTCAGGCGAGGCAATAATTATAATCAAAGAAGGAAAGCTGATTTTTGTTAATAAAAAAACCGAAGAAATAAGCGGATATAAACAGGAGGAACTGTTAACAAGATCAATAACTGACTTTATACATCAGGACGATAAGGAAACCTTGACAGAACGTCACATGAAACGCCTGCAGGGCATGGAGTTATCTCCTGTCTTTCTTTTTAGAATAATTCATAAATCAGGTGAAACAAGATGGGTTGAGAGTAACGCGACGGTCTGCACCATAGATGGAGAGACAGCCACACTGAATTTCTTACGGGATATAACTGATCAAAAAAATGCTGAAGAGGCATTGAGCGAAAGCCAGAGACGTCTCAGCACCCTTATGAGTAACCTGCCCGGTATGGCCTATCGTCGCAGCAACATTTCCGATTTCCCTATGGAGTTTGTCAGCAATGGCTGTAAAGCATTAACCGGTTATACGACCGAACATATGGTTGGCGATTCCGGTCTTTCCTTTACAAATATAATCCACAGGAAAGACATTGGAAAAGTCCGGAAAATTCTTCAAAGGGCAGTGGATCGAAAACAATCCTTTGGAACGATCTACAGAATCAACAGCGCGGATGATGAAGAGAAATGGGTCTGGGATGGCGGACGAACAGTATCTGATAATGAAGGAAATGTTATCGCCCTGGAAGGATTCATCAACGATATCACCGGGCCTAAAAATACGGAAGAAGCCCTGCGTCAATCTCTTTTAAAATTCGAAAAAACATTTCAGGCAACTCCGGTATGGGTATCATTAGCATCAATTAAAGAGGGGCGGTATCTTGAGGTGAATGAGGCACTGTTAAGCGATACAGGGTACAGACGGGAGGAGGTAATAGGCAGACAATGGCGTGAACTGGATACATGGGTTAATCCTGAGGACCGTGAACACATAATGGCCGTAATAATGGATCAGGGTGGTATAAGGAATATGGAGGTTCAGCGGAAAGCAAGGTCAGGAGAGATAATAGACGCGCTCTGTTCAGCAGAATTCCTTCTTCTGGAAGACCAGGAGGTAATGATATCCGTCACTCAGAACATTACCGCTCTTAAAAATGCCCAGGAAGACCGTGACCACTTGCAGAATCAGTTAACTCAAGCACAGAAAATGGAGTCCGTGGGGCGACTGGCAGGAGGTGTTGCCCATGACTATAACAACATGCTTACAGTAATTATGGGCAGAGCAGAAGTAGCCCTGTCCATGGCAGATAAAGAAACACCATACTATACTCATATCCAGGAAATCCTGAACGCAGCACAGCGTTCAGCGGATATAACAAAACAGCTTCTGGCATTTGCGCGAAAGCAGACTATTGATCCCAAGGTTTTAAATCTCAATGAAACTCTGGATGGAATGCTCAAGATGCTCAAACACCTGATCGGAGAAGACATTGAGTTATCATTTAAACCGGGACAGGATATCTGGGCCGTCATAATAGATCCTTCCCAGCTCGATCAAATACTGGTAAACCTGTGCGTAAATGCCAGGGACGCTATCGAAGAAACGGGAAAAATAACAATTGAAACAGAAAATATTGCTCTCGATTACGACTATACCTCCCGGCATAAAGGTTCAAATCAGGGTGAATATGTGCTTCTTTCCTTTAAAGATAATGGCATCGGAATAGATAAAGATACACTTCAGAATATTTTTGAACCTTTTTTTACTACCAAGGGTCCGGGAAAGGGGACAGGGCTTGGACTTTCCACAGTGTATGGGATCATCAAACAGAACCATGGATTTATTAATGTTGAAAGTGATTCGGGTAAGGGCACGGTTTTTCAAATATATCTGCCTAGAGAAAAATTACAGAGTGAAGTTGAGAAAGAAAAAAAAGTTATCGGTTCACCTCGGGGCCAGGGGGAGACCATTCTTGTTGTTGAGGATGATAAGGCTGTAATTGATGTTTGTGAGACAATACTAAGTCACCTGGATTATAATGTAATCACTGCAGGAGGTCCTCTGGAGGCTATTGATATTGTCGAAAAATATTCAGGGGATATTCATCTTCTTCTATCAGATGTGGTTATGCCCGGAATGAACGGAAGGGACATGTCCAGAAAGATAATAAAAATCCGTCCCGAAATAAAGGTTCTGTTTATGTCCGGTTATACTTCAAATGGTATTGTCCACGAAGGTATATTATATAAAGGTTTGAATTTTATAAAAAAACCTTTTACCCGTGATAAACTTGCCAAGAAAGTTCAGGAAATACTGTCTCAAAATTGAGATATAACAACTTAATTTAAAAGGAGGCTTACATGAAAATGCCGAAGAATCAGATTGAATATACTGACCGTCTTGATGTTACCGAAACATTTGCGAATTCTTTGGGCAAATGCTTTTTTTCTGAAGGCGTGGCAAATATCGAATTATGTGTCACCCGTCTTGACAGACCCGAGCCACCTAACCCTCCGACAGGTAAAAAATTCCCTGCCTGCCGTCTGGTTTTAACGCCTCAGGCCGTGATTCAATTATTCCAGGGTTTAAATGCCATTATGGGGGCTATGGAAAAGGAAGGTATAATTAAAGCAAACCCAAGACCAAAACAGACACAGCATTAAATCATTTATTTCTTGCTTATAATAATCAACCGGCAGCAGGTGTCAGAAACAGTTTACACCTGTTTTTTTTATTACTTTTTTATTTCTATAAAAAAAGGATCCGGGGCAGGAAAATATAATAGTAGCTATTGTCCCCATGTATCCGATAATATGTGCCAAAGGAAGGACCCTGAAATCAAAGGTTTCGGTGTCTACGAAAAAAGATTCATCTAATACAATCTCGATAAAAGTCTTAATACCAATAACCACAAGCATAAGTATCCATATTTTTCTTCTTTTATCGGTTATAAATATTTTGCATAGACAGTAATAGGCCACTGCACCTGTTGCCGGCCCGGAAAGACCACCATAATATTCCAGATCAGGAAATACCTGCAGGAAAAGCATGCCTGGTATAAATGCCGCAAGGCAATATACAATTCAGAAACGTGGAAATCCTGCTGCATCGCCTGCAACTCCGGCAATTCCAAAAACCAGAGTATCCCAGAAGATATGACCGGTAGAGAAATGGACGAATGATGCGGTAAAAAGGCGCCATATCTCTCCATCAAGTATTGCCTGCCGCTGATAGACAAAAAGGCTTGATAAACTAGGATAGCAATATACCAGTATTGAAAGCCCGACGACTGATAATATAAGTAACTGCCCTTTAAATTCTCCTTCTCCTTTCCGGGTTCAGATCACATACCAAAACATGCAGCCATTACAATGAGACACAGAAAAACCAGATAGTGTCCATGCAGAAAGAGCCAATTTCTGGATGGAGCTTTCAGCGTTCAGCTATCAGCCGCCTGTCTCGCCATAGCCTTGTACGAAGGCGGATCAGCTAAGTCTTTATTTTAAAAGCTTTTTGCTAAAAGCTGAACGCTGAGTGCTG
>JASFHE010000598.1:0-4354 GCA_050123415.1 Desulfobacteraceae bacterium
CATTGAAAAGACAAATGCCAGATATCTTGAACCCGGGCAGATAAATGATAATCCTGACGGAGCGGTAATTGACGTTTCCTTTATTTCTCTCAAGCTCGTAATCCCAGTTGTATCAAAACTCCTTCCTGATAAATCCTTTATAGTAGCCCTTATAAAACCCCAGTTCGAGGCAGGCAAAGACCAAGTGGGAAAAGGCGGTGTAGTAAGGGATGAAGAAACACGCAACAGAATAGTCTGTGATATCAGAGAATTCTGTATTGATCAGGGATGGAATTCCGTAGGAGAGATACCTTCACCCATATTGGGGCCAAAAGGGAATAAGGAATTCCTGATTTATCTAAAAAGACAGACCAGTCCCGTCCCGTAAACCCGTCCTATCAGGAGATTTTATGTTCCTGATTTAACTCGGAAACAATCCCCGAACAGGTTTACAGGATAGAAATATCTGCTTAAAAAAGTAAGTCCTAGTGACCGCGCTTTGAAGCCTTGAGAGGATTGATTTTCTCTGTAGCTTTGGCTTCAGCCTTGATATGGGTAGCCATATTGCATGTTCCAGAGCGCCATTTTACAGCGGGTTCCGGAAAACTGCTGCAATATTTACCGGTAGGAAACTCCTGAATTCTCTGACAACCGTTGCAGGCATCAATAATCTGATGGCATGAGCCGCCATTAAATTGACATCCGCCCTTCTTCATAAAAAAGCATTCCACGCCTTCTTTAATTGTTTCACAAAGCATTATAATCACAACCTTTCAAAATTGAATTTTCTTTAAAAAACAAAAGCAATTTTCATGCCTTAACAGAACACTTTTGTCAAGGAAAAATATATTTTCAAGGATATTCCAACAAAACACTTTATGAATCCTGCTAATAATGATACTCCATTACTATATTTTTTTAGAGATAAAATTAAATTAGAGTTAATAGAATAAGGAGTCAATTTAGTTGAAAAAAGAGTCATTTGAAAAATCCGCTGGAAAATCTGACGGATTTTTTTATGGATATATAATTGTTATCACTTCATTTTTCCTGCAGGCCCTTGGTCTTGGAATGTTCAACAGTTTTGGCGTATTTGTAACCCCGCTGGTTTTATCGGTCTCATTGCCACATTGACCCTGAAGCCCGTTAATATTAAAAGGACTCGCCTATGAGTAACTATGGATATGCCGGTGAAATAATCAAGGTAGATTTATCCGACAGGTCGGTTATCAGACTGAATACAGCTGATTACGCTGACCGTTTCCTTGGCGGCAGGGGGATTGGCGCAAAAATATACTGGGATGAAACATCCTCAAAGACAAAGGCCCTTGCCCCGGATAACTGCCTTGTATGCACAACAGGACCAATAGCAGGATTCACCAGGTTTGCAGGATGCCGGTGGCAGATGTGCGGTAAATCTCCTGCCATGGAATGCGAATCATTCTCATACGCCAACTTTGGCGGAAGCTGGGGCACATGGCTGAAATACGCGGGTTTTGACGGAATAGCCATCACAGGAAAGAGTGGAAATCCTTCGTGGATACTGATCAGAGATAACAGCATCGAGATAAATGATGCTGCCAGCCTCTGGGGTAAAACAACCAGCGAAACAGAAGATTATTTTAAAAATACACTTGGTAAAGAAGCGCGTGTTATGTGTATAGGCCCTGCTGGGGAAAACCTTATCTCCTTCGCGGTGGTGATGGCATCGGACAATGCTACAGGATCAGGCGGATTTGGCAGCGTCATGGGATCAAAAAACCTGAAGGCCGTGGTAATCCTGATCAATAAAAAGAAAAAACCTGTCGCGTCTGATCCTGAGATGCTGAAAAAACTTGCCGACAAGGTCTTTAAACTCAGAACAGAAAACTACGAAAACTATGGTCATGTTGAGCTCGATAAAAAGAGACTCAAGGCATGTTACGGATGTATAAGCGGCTGTGACAGGCAGGAATTCCCTGATGAATCGGGAAGAAAATACAAACACTTCTGTCAGGCATCAGCCGTGTATATTGAACACGCCATTGAATACAATGGTCTTGAAAAGGGGCTTGAAGTCAACAGAACAGCAAACAGGCTAAGTGATCAATACGGACTTGATACAGCAGTGCTGATGCCTCTTTTTGACTGGCTTTCCGCCTGTTATAAAGCCGGGATACTTACTGAAGAGGAAACAGGCCTCTCCCTTTCAAGGATAGGAAGTCTGGAATTCGTACAGGAACTTTTTGAAAAAATCAGTTACAGGAAGGGATTTGGAAATATACTGGCAGATGGAACAATAAAGGCTGCAAAATCTGTGGGCAGGGGATCAGAAAAATTCATAAGCGCTGTGATCGGTACCAGGGCAAACGAAACAAGGGATTATGACCCAAGATATATGCTTGTAAATGCGCTTATCTACCCCTTTGAGCCCAGAAGGGCAATCCAGTTGCTTCATGCCACATCACTCGTTATAGCGAGATGGCAGAACAATATTGCAGGCTTTGAAGATGCCTATATATCACCTGAAAAATTCAAGGATATCGCCAGGGAGTACTGGGGCAGTACCGAAGCAGGAGATTTCGGCACCTTTGAGGGTAAGGCGCTGGCTGCAAAAAAAATTCAGGACTACGGGTACATGAAGGAGAGCCTTGTTATCTGTGATCTGGCATGGCCGATCTATCCTGTAAAATTAAAGCCAGATGACTCGGGTTTTTCCACCATTGAGAGTAAAATTCTATCTGCTATTACAGGCAGAAATATTGATGAAGATGCCTTCAGCCTCATAGGAGAAAGGATATTCAACCTCCAGAGGGCAATCATGATAAGACAGGGGAGCGGAGGAAAAGAGGGCGATACCATCATGGACTTTTACCATGAGGAACCTCTTGGCAGCATGTTTAAAAATCCCGAATGCATTGCTCCCGGCAAAGAAAAGGAGCAGATATCCAGAAAAGGCTATATTCTTGATAGAAATGATTTTGAAAAATTAAAGAGCGAATACTACATTCTGAGGGGATGGGATGTAGAAACCGGTTTTCAGACATATGCAAAACTTAAGGAACTGGATATGGAAGACATTGCCCTGAACCTGGATAAACTTGGACTCCTCGGATGAAAAAAAACAAAGATAAACTGATCCTCTTTTTACTCTTATCCTCCGCCACACTTACAGTTATGACCGGCGCTATTATTTCGCCTGTTCAGAATCTTATAAGGGATGGTCTGGGAATTGATTTACCTTGACTTTAAAGGCATTTTATCGTCAAATTAAAGTATATTTTTAAGCCTTGATAACCTTTTAAAGAGGCTAAAAAAATGAGGAAAAATCTCAAATTGTGCATACCTCTCTCCTGACGGATGAAGTTGTTTCTGTCAGGAGGCTATCTTCCAGGAAAACCTTTTATTCCATAACAGTATTCTATTCTGATGCAGCATAGAATAGACCCTGATCAACTTTAAATAAAAAGGTGTATTTCATAGCCCTTTTAAAGGAGGTAAGTTATGGAAAAATTATTTAGTAAAATATTATGTCCTACGGATTTTTCCGATTTATCCGCTCAGGCGATAAATAAGGCAGCGGCTTTCTCTGTCATGATGGGCGCTGAACTTTATATTGCCCATATCATTATTCAGCAGATGGCTGATATTTACGGTATGTCTGTACACAACGATTACACTGACAAGGGAATTGTCAATCTCGCGGATGAAAAGGTCAGAGAATTTACTGACGGCCTTATAACAGACGTTAAATACGAAGTTATAATAAAAAATGATATACATATCTACTCCGGCCTGCTGGATATTGTCCAGGATAATAAGATTGATCTCATTATTATGGCGACACACGGAAGAAAAGGTATTAAAAGACGTCTGCTCGGAAGCGCTACCGAGGCGGTCATAAGACATGCAGACTGTTCTGTTCTTGCGTTGAGAGATAAAGAGTAATATCAATAACTGTCAATGGGGCCGGCATTATATGAATATTAAGTGACCGGCCTCATCATCATTCATATCTGCTCTGTTTCACTGCAAATAAGAATTTATAGATGACCCTTCCCTTATTTTCTGCTACTATTACCTTCCCTTATTAACCCGAAAAGTGATGAACAGATGATTCGATCAATCTTTATAGTACTCTGGATAATCCTTTCTACAATTGTTTTGAGCCTCGCTGCTATTTGCGTGTCTTTCTTTTCACGCACCGGAAACGGGCCGCACAAGATAGGAAGATGGTGGGCGAAATCCATTCTCCGGGTCTCAGGCATAAAAGTTCAGGGCAGGGGCACTGAAATCCTTGATCCGGACAAACCATTTATTTTTATGTGCAATCATCAGAGCAACTTCGATATCCTTGTGCTTTTTTCAGCGCTTCCTGCCCAGTTCAGGTGGATAG
>JASFHE010000599.1:0-4351 GCA_050123415.1 Desulfobacteraceae bacterium
ATCTATCTATATTAAGGAGTTGAGCAAATCGTTTCAGCCATATATCGAGTTTCATTTTAATATCATTTACCTTCACATTTACCAGTGCGGCCGAAAATTCCGAAATAAGTTTCTCAAATTTAAGCCTTTCCTCCCGCTCTCTCTTCGACTGGTTTAATTCTGTAATATCCCGCATAAAGCTGAATAAAATATTCTCACCAAGCAACGCACTGCTGACATCCAGCTCCAAAAGACTTCCATCCTTCTTTAGATGGGTAATTTCATGATGGACGGAACCTTCACTCTTCATTCTTTTTAAAAACCAGGATTCTCTGTCAGGTTCCTTGTTAACGACTATATCAACGACTTTCATTGACAGAAGTTCATCGCGACTGTAGCCTGACATACGGCAATATTCATCATTCACCTCCAGAATATTTCTGTTAAAATCCAGCATCCAGAATCCTACATTGGCATTCTCCAAAACCAGAGCATATTTTTCTTCAATTAGCTTTCGATTTTCGGTCTCCTTAAGGAGAGTCTTATGGGAACGTTCACGCATGATAGCATTGGCTAAAATCTCACCGATCAGTTTAATACGGCTTACCAGTTCATCAGGCCATTTACGCTCTTTTCTGTAGTTTAAAAATGTAAGGTTCCCGATTACTTTGTTGCTCGCAGTAATAGGTACAATAATTATGGATTTTGTATTTTCCCTTTCTATAATCCCTCCCTTTAACGCTTCAGGAAGATCATCCGGTATCTTTTCAGCTTTAATAGTTAAGCCTCTTTTAATATTTTCTCTTATGCTTGTAGGAGGTTTATGAGAATATACCAGGGGGACGTTGATTTCAGGCACTGTATAGTTAAGTAAAAGATGAATCATATTCTCTTCATACAAATGCTCAACAACAATACCTCTGTCGACCTTTAGGAATTCTACAAATTTTTTTAACCATTTATTAAGTTCATCATAAATATGATCCGGTGCAATATTTATAAGTTCAGCGGAAAATCCCGAAACAAGCTCTTCAAACTCAAGGCGTTTCTCCATCTGCTCCCGTGCCTTGCTAAGGTCAGTAATATCCCGTACAAATGTGCAGGCAATTCCTTCCTCTTCAATAAAATTACTGCTTACCTCAACATCAAATAGACTTCCGTCCTTTCTTCTGTGAGATGTTATGATGCGTATTACTCTTTCTTTTTCCAGAACCCGAGCTTCTTTTCCTAATTTTTCGGGATCCATAGAAGCATCAATTTCCCATATTTTTTTCGTGAGTAGTTCTTCACGGTTGTAGCCTGACATACGGCAATATTCGTCATTTACTTCAAGAATATTATGGTTTAAATCCAATATAATAAAACCGACATTTGCATCTTTCAATATTGCCGAATATCTCTTCTCAAGACTCTTTCTCTGTTCCATTTCATGAAGAAATTTTTTATGAGAACGTATACGCAGGATGGTATTGGCTATGATTTCACCAATCAGTTTCATTTTTCTGACAAAATCATCCGACCAGTTATATCTTTTCCTGAAACTTGAAAATAAAAAACTGCCAAATATTTTATAACCTATTGAAAGTGGGAAAATGATGATGGATTTTGTTCTTTCTCTTTCTATCAAACCTCCACGGAATGCCTGAGGCAGGTCTTCCGGTATCTTTTCTACCTTTATTATGTTACCTTTTTTAAGTTCCCTGAACACATCCTCAGACGTCTTGTAATCTTTTACCAGAGGGTCAACGTCAACTTCCGGAACAGTATAATCCAGCAAAAGACGAATGACTTTTTGATCATCCTGGTACTCATTAACAATACACCTGTCCACCCTGAGAAATTCGACAAATATTTTCAGCCAGTGACTCAATTCATCTTCAAGATACTCCTCCGGAGTATCGATAATAACAGTTGAAAATTCCGATATAAGATTTTCAAAGTGTTGAATTTTTTTGGGGATATTTTTTTTATCCGCCGGGTTAAGAAAGGTTTCAGGAAGATCGGGATTTAAACCTGATACATTATAATTATTGTTATCTTTATCAGCCATTATCTTACCTTTTTTTAAAACAAAAAAAATCATTTGCCGGAATTATCTTTCCGGTTATACCGGGTTAAAGATAAATATTTTAAAACGTCCTGAATTTGTTGCGGCTTATTTAATTTGTTCAACAGTATATTTGGCTGACAAGATATTCCGATTCAATTATTACAACTTTAACATATCATATGTCCCTGTTTTCAGATTTAAATTATTCATTCGCAAAATCAGCATCATGATTATATTCAGAAAATTCTTTTATGGACTTCATTTTTTCATAAATTATAAAAAATATACTCATTTAGAGTCAAGATTCATGAGTTTATCAATAATATATCGGCATTTTCAATAAAAATCAGTAGTATAAATCTTCTTTTTTTTTGAAAAATTTATTTTTTTGCATGTTCTGTGCCGAAGTGGCACGGCTAATCATCATATGGTTCAGGCGGTGATGGCTCAAGTGCACTTAATTGTATGTTCCTCAACAACCCACATCTTTGGTTCTTCTGACATGTCGGCTATCTTTGCCCAGTCTTCACCCAGACCCAGATTCCTTGCTTCATCTGTAGTATTGAATGCCATTGATTTTTGAAAAGATTCGATATCCTCATACCAGGTCTCTATAATGCCGTCGCCGTCGAATTCATAACCCGGGATATCTACAAAATGATTCTGAACATATTTTTTTAAATGGGGGATATGTTTTGCCACAAGTGGGCCGTGCACGTCTTTCCAGTATTTGTAAAATTCTTCTCTGCTGATTCCTTTCTTTCTTTTTACAACCATTATTACTTTGATCATAGTTACCTCCGTTTGATTAGCATTGCCCCTGGTGTAATATCAATCATATTTACATTCTTGTTATTATAGGTATTATGTCCGGAATATGTTCCGTTCATATTAATTATCTCTGATGCATATTGCTGATATGTGTAAAAATAACATTAATCCTGTAAAAATCAAATTAACGTTTTTTAAAAACTGTATTTACCAAAACAAATGGAGAATATCATGGATCTGGCAAATAAAAAGATAATTGTTACAGGAGCGGCTTCCGGTATCGGGGCCGAAAGCACAAAAGAAATTAAGAGACAGGGGGGAACAGTAATTGGAATTGACCTTAATGAGCCTGATAAAAATGTTGACCATTATATAAGGGCCGATTTAACAGATCCTGCATCAATTGAGTCTGCTGTCAATATTGTTCCTGATAAAATTGACGGAATATGCAACATAGCCGGACTGCCCCCTGCAAAGGACAGGGTAATAGTTCTCAAGGTGAATTTTTTAGGGCTAAGGCATTTTACAGAACTAATGATTGACAAACTGAATGATAATGCGTCAATCGTCAACATGGCGTCCCTTGCGGGTTTTGAATGGTACAAGTCCGGCGATCAGATAAAGGAATTGCTGACTCATAGAGACTTTGATAGTGTTGAGGACCTTTGTGACAGGATAAGGATTACAAATCAAGACGGACGTCCTTACTTTTTTTCAAAGGAGGCCCTGATTGTATGGACGATGATAAATAGATGGACATGGCGGGACAGGGGTATAAGGATGAACTGCATAAGCCCCGGACCGGTTGAAACCCCTATTCTCCCCGATTTTTTAGAAACCCTTGGTGAAAGAGCCGAAGAGGACATGAGAGTAATGGACAGACCGGGGTGCCCTAAGGACATTGCCCCGCTGGTTGCCTTTTTGTGCAGTGACGGCAGCAACTGGATCCGGGGCGCGAATATACCCTGTGACGGCGGCATGTACCAGCACATACTGTGCGGGGCTCATGGATATTTATAAAGAAGAAGGGCTTAAGGCACAAGGCTCAAGGGAACGAAAACAGAATAAGTTAAAAGATCGAAATAATTTTATGGAGCAACAAAATGAATAAACCTCATATAGGATTTATTGGCCTTGGTATCATGGGAACACCAATGAGCAAACATCTTGCGAAAGCAGGATATGACCTTATGTTGTATGATCTGAATCCTGAACCTGCCAGTGAAATAGCCGGGCATTATGAAAATGTATCGGTTGCCGAAAATCCAAAAACCGTAGCTGAATTATCAGAAATTGTCATCACAATGCTTCCATCAGGAAGACCGGTTCAGGAGGTTACACTTGGTGAAAACGGTTTAATAAACGGATTTAAGCCCGGTTCACTCCTCCTGGACACATCCTCATCCGAACCGGATCTGACAATTGAAACAGCCGCAGCGCTTAAAGAAAAAGGTATAGATATGGCAGATGCACCCGTCTCGGGTGCACAGTGGGGTGCGGAAGCTGCCGAGCTTGTCTTTATGGTCGGAGGTGAAAAAGATTCGGTCTCCC
>JASFHE010000600.1:0-4351 GCA_050123415.1 Desulfobacteraceae bacterium
ATACAGAATGAAATTCGATTGGCATCAAGTAGCATAGGTGAATCACAACAAGTTGTAAGTGGCGAAAAATCGGAACCTTATGCAAGTCCTTAACCGGAAATTACTGGATAAAAGTATATTAAAGAAAGAAATTTTAAAAGTCCGGGAAACTGGAATTGCCTATGATATGGAAGAGTATATCGAAGGCCTGGTAGCTGCAGGAGTTCCGGTTATAACTAACAGGGAAGACCTCCGGGCTGTCATATGGACAGTCGGACTCAAGCAGGAATTCAGAGGGGATGCAATGAAAGAGATAACAAAAATTCTTTTGGATACAGCAGAAAAGATAAACTGCAGATTTTCAATAATAGCCGGATACCATAAGTTATAATTTTTAAATAATAATGGACTGATACCAGCCTGCAGCAACAGGAATTAAACAGTGAAAAATGTATCCGACTATAAAGAGATTGCGGATCTTATAAAGGAAAGCGGCGGAAACACCTTTAATTTATGCTTCCAATGCGGTCTTTGCGATGCGGTATGCCCGTGGAACAGGGTAAGGGATTTCAGCATACGAAAGATAATCAGGCAGGCAGTATTTGGTATGACCGAAATAGAAAATGAAGATATATGGCTCTGTACCACATGCGGGAGATGCCCTCAACAATGCCCCAGGGACGTAAGACATATTGATTCGGGCATAGCCCTTCGAAGGATTGCTGCAGAATATGGTGTTTTCCCGGCAACCGTGAAGCCGATCCGTGGTATCAGTGCAAGTCTCGCAGCTGAGGGCAATCCCTTAAATGAAGAAAGGAAAAATCGTGGGGGATGGACAGAAGGCCTTTCTATTAAAACATTCACTGAACACACTGAATATTTGTATTTTCCAGGGTGTTATTTAAGCTATGACCCGAGACTTAAAAAAGTCGCCCGTGCAACAGCAGCCGTACTTCAAAAGGCTGATGTTGATTTTGGAATTCTTGGGACAAAGGAGAGCTGCTGCGGGGAAAGTATTCGCAAAACAGGTGATGAAAAGCTTTTCAAACGACTGGCGAAAGACAATATTAAGGCCTTTATTGACAGCGGAGTAAAAAAGATAATCGTGTCTTCCCCCCACTGTTATCACACATTCAAAAACGAATACCCTGAATTCATGGTTAACTTCGAAATAATCCATATAACCCAATTCATTTTTCAGTTGATTGAAGAGGGGAAGCTGGAGATCAGCAGGGAGTATGAAAAAAAGATTACATACCATGATCCATGCTATCTCGGGAGACACAATAATATTTATGATGAACCCAGGGATGCATTGAAAAAAATTCCGGGCCTGGTCTTTTTTGAGTTGCCTGAATCTCATGAAAACAGCCTCTGCTGCGGCGGTGGCGGCGGCAGGATCTGGATGGAAACTCCCGGGGGAGAAAGGTTTAGTGATATAAGGCTGGAACAGGCAGTTGCCACAGGAGCGGAAGTTCTTGTTACCTCATGTCCCTACTGTATAACCAATTTTGAGGACAGCCGACTGACCCTCGATGTAAAAGAAAAAATCCGGATTATGGATATAACCGAGGTAATCAGAGAGGTAATTTAACCAAAAATGAGATACGCAGAAACAGGTTATAATTTGGAAATAGATCTTTCCAGGGGGAACATTGAAAGAGTTGAAACAAACCCTGAAGATACCGAACTCTATCTTGGCGGTTTAGGCACCAATGTAAAAATTATGTGGGATAGGGTCCCTCCTGAAATAGATGCCTTTTCCGCTGATAACCTTCTTATTTTCAGCGCCGGTCTTCTGTGCGGCACACCTGCCACAGGCTGTAATCGAACAATTGTTACCACTATTTCTCCACAGACAGGTTTACTCGCATTCTCAATGATGGGAGGTTTCTGGGCGCCTGAACTGAAGTATGCGGGCTACGACAAGGTCATAATAAGGGGCAAATCACCCGAACCGATATATATATGGATCAATAATAGCAAGGTGGAATTGCGCAGCGCCGTTCATTTAAAGGGGAAAGGCGCCATAGAAACATCGGAGATAATACGTGAAGAATTAGATGAACCAAGGGCACAGGTGGCAGCTATCGGGCTTGCCGGTGAAAACAAGGTATTTTTTGCCTCTATTGAGCAGGATAAATCCAGCGCCAGCAGGCTGGGGATCGGCGCGGTCATGGGAGACAAAAATTTAAAAGCCATTGCGGTGAGGGGGACAAAGGATGTAAACATTGCACGGCCGGTCGAGTTCATGGAACTCTGCAGTGATGTTATGGAATATATCAAGTTTAGAAACGCCAACCCCATACCCGGAGTAATGCCTATAATGGCAGGTATCGGTTCCCCTCAGGAAATGAAGCTTCACGATGAAAAATGGCACACTGAAAATTTCAACTGGGGAAACGCAAGAATAAGGAGAAAGGATTTCTGGAATGAAGATACAGCACGCGAATGGACCGAAACAATGGAGAGCATGCGGACCAGGCTTATAAGCTGTTATAACTGCCCCATGAAATGCGGGGCGACTATTTCGGTACCGGGGCGGTCAACATATATGATGAAATGCTTTTCAAAGCTTACATACACAATGGCTGCAATATCTGATCTGGAGTTCGGGCTTGGCATAGCTCAAAGCGCCACTGAGTACGGTGTAGATGCTTATTCAACGCCTCAGGTAATGGCGTTTGCCGTCGAATTATATGAAGCAGGCATACTTACCAGTGAAGACATGCCCGGTTTCCCTTCCTGTAATGAAGAACGATTCCACTGGCTCCTTGAAAAAATAGTCAGAAGAGAAGGGATAGGAGATGTACTGGCCAACGGCACCTTTTGGGCCGCAAAGGAAATAGGGAAAGGAGCAGAAGAATATGCACATAACAATATTAAAAAACATGAGCAGCTGCCACTAAAACTGTCAATGCTCAATCCCATATATTATCTCATGTACTGTACAGGTGAAAAGATAAACATTACACAAATAGAAGGTCAGTTTCCGCAGGGGCCATTTCCAAAAAGAGAGCAAAGAGAGGAATTCGTAAAAGACTGGATACAGGTACCGGATGAGAAATTTAAACAATACTTCCTTGACTGGGATCCCAGGGGCGAAAACTCCATGCCCTTTTATCCGACTGTTCGGATGTGCTGCGATATTGTGGACTGGCAGGAGAAAATGCATTACATTGATGACGCGCTTGGAATGTGTGCAGGATTGTCATCATTTGTTCTTAAACCGCCATACCATTTACACAATTACCCTAAATTTATTTCTATGGGTGCCGGTTTTGATATGGATGAAGACAAACTCAACCTGGCAATTAAAAGATACAGGACTCTTGTAAGGGCAATAAATGTAAGCAGGAGCATGAGAAGAGAGGATGAACGGCCTCCTGAGGATCACTGGAAAAAACGATTTCCCGAACTTGAAAAGGAATTGCTGGACACATACTATAAATTCAAGGGGTGGAATGATGATGGAATCCCTACAAAGGAATCGTTGTATGAGCTGGGATTGGAGTGTGTGGCTGATGAATTTATTAAGAGAGGTATTCTAGAAGAATAAAAAATGAATCAAGAAAGTAAGAAAAAGAAAATAAAAACCATAAAGATCAATGCAGATGAATGCAACGGCTGCAGATCCTGTGAATTAATATGTTCGGCCTCTCATGCCAGCCCGAAATACAGCAGCAATAATCCTGCAAGATCACGCATTCGCATAATACGTGAACCAATAAGGGATATTTATATCCCTGTTTATGCAGGTGAGTATACTGCTGCCGAATGTATGGGAAGAGACAAATATATAATTGATGGAAAAGAGTATGATGAGTGCGCCTTCTGTCGTGCTGCATGTCCTTCGCGTGATATATTCAAAGAACCTGACTCCGGTTTGCCTCTTAAATGCGACATGTGTAAAGGTGAGGAAGAACCATTATGTGTAAAATGGTGCATAACCGATGCTCTAACCTTCGAAGAGAGAGAAGAGGAATGCGAAGAAGTGGATGGACTAAGCACCGGTCTATCATCTCTTGTAGACCAGTATGGCCTCGAAGAAATAATGGACAGGATTGTCAAACTCGCTGAAACAGAGAAGGACTGAACTAATTGGATAATCTAGAGCTTCTCAGGAACAGGATAAAACAACTCGGGAAAAACACACCTGACAATGGCACGGGAGATGTCATGGTAGTAGGAGGCGGGATAAGCGGTATTCAGGCTTCCCTTGATCTTGCTGCTTCCGGCTTTAGGGTATACCTGGTTGAAAAGGCCCCCGCCATTGGCGGACACATGGCGCAGCTTGACAAGACCTTTCCTACCAATGACTGCTCCATGTGAATACTCTCACCTAAACTGGTCGAGGTCGGCCGGCACCCCA
>JASFHE010000601.1:0-4349 GCA_050123415.1 Desulfobacteraceae bacterium
TTAATACATTAATCCTGGACCCGAGTATTCGTGAAAAAGTTGAAAGAGATGTCACTATATCACCGGAGGAGGTTGCGAAGTCCGCCGGGACTACCATTGAGGATGTCAGGGCTTTGGGACATGAAGGAAAGGCACTTGCTGCCATGATAGAAGGATCCATAGTTTGCGCCAAATCTCTCTTTGATAAAGCAGAAATAAATGGCATTATTGCAATAGGCGGAGCAATGGGAACTATGCTCGGGACAGCAGTTATGCGGGAGTTTCCTGTTGGGCTTCCCAAGGTCATGATTTCCACCATGGCGTCAGGTATGGTCAAACCCTATGTCTGGACAAAAGATATCATGATGTTGCATTCTGTGGCAGATATATCGGGCCTTAACTTGATTACCCGGTCTATTTTAACAAATGGCGCGGGTGCAGTTGCCGGAATGGCAAAAAGATATCAGCAGTCAACTGATGATCAGAAACCTCTTATCATGATCTCGATGCTCGCTACAGTTGAACCCTGTTCCAAGATGATACGTGCCGAGATGGAAAAAATCGGATACGAGGTCATCATATTTCATACCAGCGGAACTGGCGGTGCAGCCATGGATGAACTTATCCTGGAGAGAAATGTAGCAGCGGTAGTTGACCTCTCGATCATCGAAGTTACCGATTACATCTACCATGGTCTGTTTGCTGCAACCCCTGACAGGTGCCGGGCAGCGCTGAAAAAGGGGATACCTGTATTTTTTGCTCCAGGGAATCTTGATTTTATTGTCGGCGGCCCCCTGGAAGCGGCAAAGCTGCAGTTCCCTGGTAAGAGATATCATGTTCATAATGCACAGCTTACGGCAGTGCGAACAGGACCTGAGGAGATGGAAGAAGTTGCAAAATATTTTGGTAATGCATTTTCAGATATAAGGCGGCCGGATGGATTTTTTATTCCATTAAAGGGATTTTCTCATCACGACAGTGAACATGGTCATTTGCACGATCTGAGTATGCCTCCGATCTTTGAGGAGTTGTTGAGAAAACACTGCCCCGCTGATACGCCGATTACGGCATTGCCCTGCCATATCAATGATCCGGAATTTGCAGCGGCGATTACAGCGTCACTTAAAAAGGCGTTGGGGCATTAGAAGTAAGGGAGTTAAAGTATGGCAATTGCAGTAGTAGGGATGATCGATGAGCGGGAAGAGGTCCTGAGCCTCATAAAGGAACGGATTGAACAGCACGGACATAAGGCCCTGTTGATTGATGTCAGTATAGGAACCGGGGCCATAAATCCTTCAATTAAGGCGGATATTGATTATGGTGAAATATCTTTACTGGGTGGAGGCCCTTCCGAAGGAGTCGCCAAATATCTCCCGGACCGCAGAGAAGAGGCTATTTCCATTATGGCCAAAGGGCTGGAGGACAGGATAATGGCCCTTCACATGAGAGGAGACCTCGATGGGATACTTGCTGTTACCGGCCTGACCGGTGCCATGATATCACTTCCTGCTATGAAAGAGCTTCCCTTCGGTATCCCGAAGATAATTATTTCAAGCGCCATGGCATTACCTGTCCATGCGGACAAGTATGCCGAATTCGTTTGCGTTAAGGATATTACGGTAATGCATGCTGTTGTGGATACGGTCGGGATGAATTCTCTTGTTCGAAAACTTGCCCTTAACGGAGCGGATGCCGTCTCAGGCATGGTTGCCGGTAATGAACGGGCAGAGGTTAAAGGGAAACCATCTGCTGCCATCACGGAGTTTGGTTTCACTGATCAGGGAGCCCATTACATACGTGAACTTCTGGAAAATGAATATGAACTCGTATCCTTTCACGCAAATGGTGTAGGAGACCTGGCTGCCATGGAAATAATTCCCCAGGGTTTATTTGAGGCGTTTATAGACCTGGTGCCGGGGGCATTCAGCGAATATCTGCTTGGGGGAAACAGAAATAATTCCGGTCCGAATCGTCTGGATATCGCCGCGGAACTTTCGATGCCATATATCCTCTGTCCCGGAGGTTTTGACATGATCAGCTGCGGCCCTGTTGAGAGGAAGGATAATAATGATCCCCTCTGGGAATCAAGGAAGCTTTCAGAAAGGAAACTGTATATTCAGGAACATCCGAGGGCACATGCCAGAATGATCGCAGATGAGTTGGAATATGTAGCGACCTCAGTTGCCGGGAGGCTGAATCTTTACAAAAACAAGGAAAGAGTAAAGGTAATAATTCCGATGCTCGGTTTCTCGTCTCTGAGCATAGAAGGCGGTCCTATGTATGATCCTGAGACGGATAAGGTTTTCGGAAAAACCTTAAAAAAATGTATTGATCCTGAAATAGAAATTATTGAGGTTGATTCGGATATTAACAGTAAGGAGTTTGCTGAGGTTGTGGTCAATACACTTTCTAATATAGTTAGAGAGAAATGATGCAGGATAATAAAAACTTGATACTGGATACTGGATGCTTGTTAAAAACGTATATAAAATCCAGAAACCAGCAACCAGTATCCGGTTTTGATATCCAGTATCTAGTGACCAGTATCAAGTGTCAGGCAATACTTGGAACGGTATTCATCATAATGACTTTGATTCATTTTAAAAAATAAAGCATGTTTGGAGCATAATGGAGAACGTTGAAGGCAAGGTTGCATTTATAACCGGTGGCGCAAGCGGTATCGGGCTTGGTATGGCCAGGGTATTTCATTCTGCCGGGATGAAGGTTGTTATAGCTGATATTCGTGAAGATCATCTTGAAAGCGCCATGGAATCTTTTGCCGGGGACACACGTGACATTCACACTATTCAACTGGATGTAACGGATAGAAAGGCTTTTGAAAATGCAGCCGGAGAGGCAGAGCAGGTTTTCGGAAAAGTTCATATTCTTTGCAATAACGCAGGTATTTATCTATATGGCCCTATTCAAAAGGCAACATATGAAGACTGGGACTGGATACTTAATGTTAATCTGGGGGGAGTGATTAACGGAATTCAAACCTTTGTCCCCAGGATTATATCACACGGTGAGGGAGGTCATATCGTAAATACATCCTCTATCTCCGGCATATTTGTTGCCGGCGGGACAGGGATATACACTACTTCTAAATTTGCTGTGGTTGGTTTGTCCGAGGCTCTTCGCCTGGACCTTGAGGCTGAAAACATAGGCGTGTCTGTACTGTGTCCCGGTTTTGTGAACAGCAAAATATACGATTGCGGAAAGATCCGCCCGGATCAATTGTCAAACTCAGGCTACACTGTCAAACAGGAGGTTCTGGACCGTCTTAAAAATGCCCATAACGAGATTGGCATGGATCCGCAGGAAGTAGGCCGAAAAGTATTATCTGCCATCCGGATGAATAAACTTTATATAATTACACATCCGGAATTTGCCCATGAAATACACAGAAGGTCTGAAGCAATTTTAGATGCGGTACCGGATGAGGCCGCCGATCCAAGACGTGTGGCAGTTGAAGATTCTCGTCCGAAATTAAAATATTAAAATATATAAAACAATGAGGTGGAAAACAGGATGAAGCAGAATGATTCCAGGGAAAGATTGATAAAAGCAGGCATCGATCTTTTTTATAAAAAAGGTTACCCCAATACTACTATCCGGGATATCGGGGTAAAGGCCAGTATAAGTACATCAGTAATATATCATTACTTTAAGGACAAAGAAGAGGTCCTTTTTGAAATAATACAGATAGCAGGAGATGATCTTTTTAAATTGCTGCACGATATTATTGGAGAGGTGAATGACCCTGTTGAATGCCTTGAAAAAATGATCAGGGCTCATATGGTTGACTGGTCATTGAAAAGAAAAAAAGAATCAAAGATTATTGTAATGGATGATGCATGGCTGACCAAGGAACGCAGGAAAATAAATATTGAAAGCCAGAGAAAGTTATATTCGCTTTATAAAGACAGACTTTATGAGCTGCAGGAAAAAGGACTGATCATTGATACTGATCTCACGGTTTTGTGTTTCAGTATATTTGGCATTATTGCACAGTCCATCCGCTGGTTTAATGAAAAAGGCCCGTTGTCAAAAGAAGATGTAGCCCAGAATGTTATAAATATTCTTTTCAATGGAATATTGAAAATTAATAAAATGTAGAGATGGTTCAGTTTAAAAAAATATGGGGGAATTAAGTGTATGGCAAAAGGTAAAGTGTTTTCCAGTTGTAACAGCGCAGTATCAGACATTTTTGACGGCGCCGCGATCATGATCGGCGGGTTCGGTTCCTGGGGAGGATTACCGATTAATCTTATAGTCAGTCTGGCTGAGCAGGGCGCAAGGGACCTGACCGTCATTGCAAACCAGGGCGGGGTTGGGCTTGAGCTGAGCGAAAAAATAAAACCCGGAGG
>JASFHE010000602.1:0-4346 GCA_050123415.1 Desulfobacteraceae bacterium
TCCTGGCATATCTGTTTGAGTTCATATGTAAGATCATGATCAGGATGCCTGTCAATCATCGCCGGGGTTGCCACTTGAAGATTATCTATCATCTTTTCAACAAGGTCCCGGATATCAGAAGGAACACTTCTGGTGCGGACGAAAATATTAAGAATTAACAGATTATCCATAACAATTTGAATGAGCATTTCAGGGCTGTCAGCCGGTTTTTCGGGTTCCTTATTGATTTGATTACTTATCTCTTCATCAACTGGTTTGCCTTTTTTCCTGAAATAAAACACGGCAATAATTATGGCCAGAAGCCCCCCGATGCATGAAGCAATGATAGTGCTAAGCATAGTGCGATTCCTTTCCGAATGGTATTACAAGTGAAGTCCCCATCTATCTTGAATATACTAAAAACTACTAATTCTTACGGTTTATTAGAGCGTGAGTATTTACTCCGCAATTGATATGTTTATAAATTACTCTCGCATCAATTAACCGGTATTTCAAGGTTTTTTTACCGGATCATCCAATTATGATTTTTTCATGACAACTGTTACCTTTATTGAATTTTGAAGGATGAAAATACAAAAAAGGAATATCATTCATTCTGTAGGGAAAAAGGCGCAGAGCACAGGGAAAAGCTTTTTAAGTCTTAACCTTGCGTCGTGCGCCCAGCGCCTTGCACCATTTTATTAAAAACCGATAAAATACAATTCCAGATAATATAAGTTACCTGATCTCTCGCTGCACCACTCCCCTCTAATCTTTCGCATCATATATAAAAAAGGCTGTAATGATCGCTACAGCAGTTACAGCGTATGCAGAGAAGGTGAACATTACATGAAATCCATAAAGATCTAAAAAATACCCCATAATCGGAGCAAAGACAGCACCTGTGTACTGCATAGTGGAATAATAAATCCCATAAATGGTAGAGCGGTGCTTTGCCGGTGACTGTCCCATAATAAAAACTTCGGCTACCGGAAACCGGATTGACTGGACAGCTCCCATGAAAAAAAGAACGGCCCAGAATGCATAACCATATGACTGAACGGCTACCAGCCCGAATATCATAAGGCCGCCAAGAATGTCTGTGGTAATTATTACTTTCGCACTCCCGATTTTATCAGATATATACCCCCCGAGCGGTGCGCCATAAAAACCTGAAAAGAATATAAGTGACAGGGCCATTGCGGCCTGTTCATTTGTAGCGCCAAGGACATCAACAATATAGAGTGTGAGAAATGAATGAACCGTGGCCCCGGCTCCGCCGCCAAGAACCATCATGATCATAAAAGCCCACAGACGTCTTTGATATCCCGGCTGGGGAGGCCTTTCCTCTGTCTGCTTCCTTTTCATTTCTTCAACATGGGCCTTGTGATACCGCTTATTCAGATAAAAGAAAAAGAAAAGTCCGAAAATAGCAGATGGAATAGCCAGGGTAAGATAAACACCCCTCCATCCCCATACCCCGGCAATAATTCCGGCCAGGATCGGCGCAGCGAAAAACATACCGGTACCGCCTACAAGATGGATACCAACGGCCCTTCCCCTCTGATGAATCGGAACGGACATTGAAATAAGCGGTGTAGAAGCAGGATGATAGCCTCCGGACATAAGCCCCATAAAGACAAGCGCGCCCAGGAGAAATAAATAATTCTGAGACAACCCAACAAACAGCCCGCCGACCGCAACACCTAAAATTCCCATGGTTATCAGGATTGTCGGCCCCATCCGGTCTGCCAGCCAGCCGGAAGGTAACTGGGACAGACCGCCTGATATTGAAAAGGCAGAGGTTATAGTAGCGGCTTTGGTATAGTTCAGCTTAAACTCCTGCTGCATATATGGAAGCATAGGTTGATGAAGTGCTGTAATCAAATGGTGTGCACCATGGGCAAGCACAAATAATGGCAATGCTGTTAAGAAAAAGGAACGCTGCTTTGGAGCTCCGGGTCTGTTTTCAGTTTGGCTGGCAGTTGCTTCAACCGGATTATCGGGCATTTAAAAAGTCTCCTTTAATTTTACTTTGAAGATCCATAAAGCGAAAAAGTAAATTATATATACTCTATATAATTTACTCTACGAACAAATCAACTAAATATTATTAAACCACGAACCATGCGAAAAGCACGAAAGGTTAAAGCAAAAAGAATATATCTCACCCGTTCTTTTCGGCCACTCGAGCTCGCAGAGAGCGTCCGTCGTCGCTAAAGCTATGGCGGGACAGGCAGAGAAATGCTTCTGTTTTGTTTTTAACATCAATAATATCTTTTGATTTTCTCTGTGGACTCTGTGGGCTCTGCGAGAAACTTGTTTTTTCATTTTCTTGTATTTAGTGTGGTTCATGGTGAAACACCATACTTGCCAATGTGTAATTTACCTGATATATTTACACATAAAATGGAGGTGATAAAATGAGAACAAATATTGATATTGATGACGAATTACTTGATTCAGCGATGAACATTACCAGTATTAAAACTAAAAAGGGTATAGTGGAATATGCGCTGAAGGAACTTATAGCTCTTCATAAAAGAAGAGCCATATTGAACCTCAGAGGCAAGGTAAAATGGGAAGGTGACCTTGATAAAATGAGAGAAGTATAATGAAGGGAGTACTGGTTGATACATCAGTCTGGATCGATTTTTTCAATGATATAAAAATAAAAGAAGCTGATATATTGAATGATTATATCAGAAAAGATTATCCGGTATATCTCTGTGATGTTATTCTACAGGAGACCCTTCAGGGGTTTAGCCGGGAAAAGGACTACAGAAAAGTAAAAGATATTTTATTATCATTCCCCTTCTTAAAAACTATTTCTATTGATTTTGCCATCGGAGCAGCCGATCTTTACAGAAAATTAAGAAAAAAGGGTGCAACAATAAGAAAAAGTAATGACTGCCTGATTGCTTACCACAGCATATATTATATGATTCCGGTTCTACATCGGGATAGAGATTTTTCCCTGATTGAAAAACATACAAAGCTAAAAACTATTAATACGTGACACAACCACGAACCACACGAAAAGCACGAAAGTTTAAAACTAAAAAGAATATATCTCACCCATTCCCTTCGGTCACTCGAGCTCGCAGAGAGCACAAAGAAATGCTTCTGTCTTGTTTTTTAACATCAATAACATCTTTTGTTTTTCTCTGTGGACTCTGTGGGCTCTGCGAGATACTTATTTTATTATTTTCGTGTATTTAGTGTGGTTCGTGGTTGAAAAAGGTTTTTATTTGTCAAAGATCCCGACGCAGTTTTCGGGTAACCCTAATGAATATCCAACGGCCACGGAGTAGGCACACTGGATTTTACACCTGCAATTACAACATGCACTTCTCTAATCCACCCTCTGGTAACAGCAAAAAACTCCGCCACATAGGGCGCAGGACCTGCATCAGGGTTTTTAGACATATCTTCCTTAAGGCTTCCGAACCTTGCAAGGCTGACAATAATACCTCTCTCCTTATCAATTACAGGGTAACGTCTGTCCTCCACACTTGTGCCTTTCCATGTACCATGATCAAAATCAGCAAGGGCAGTATGGGGGCTGTTATCCGGGAAAGGATATTGAGGTTCAAATAATGGCATAGAGTCGCCGAATATCTCAGAAAAATCAGGCATAACTTCATTAGTAGTATGCATGCCGTTTTCATATCTTTCGGTATCAGGAAGGATTGCCGGCCTCACATAATCTGCAGTTCCTTCGGTCTCCATTGCCCGCCAGTAACCATCAGCAACATCCATGAGCTTAAATCGTGAATCCCGTTCAGCAGGTCTTATGGATCTTTTCCAGGGATCTGATATTTCAGTTATATTTGCAGGATCAAATGGAATAGGAACACCCTTCTCTCCCGGGTTTACAAGGGTCTCGATCTCGGTAATTTTATCATCCTCAATTTTCAGTCGCAGGAAAAACATTATAAGCTTTTCACCATTATCAAGAACAGATTGGACCGCCGCCTGACCTGTTTTAACATCATAGCTCTCCAGCCTCACGGTCTCTTTTACAGGGTAAGCAATAATACCTTCACCAAGCCTGATCAATTCACAGTTTTCAGAATATTTATAAACATCAGAGACGGGCAGTCCTGAAAAATCCTGCTTTTCAAGAGCCACAATATATTTATCCACAAAGCCTTTGAGGTATTCTCTGGTATACATTAATTATTTCTCCTTTCCTTGCTTTAAAAAGCCGTCTGATTATTCCTGCTGTGACAGGTTATTCGTAATGTGTCCACAACCTCAATATATGAACGACCTTTCTTTCAGTATCTATTGAATAAACCATCCTGTGCTTAATATTGATCCTTCGGGAATAAAAGCCTTTCAGGTTTCCAAGCAGTTTTTCA
>JASFHE010000603.1:0-4340 GCA_050123415.1 Desulfobacteraceae bacterium
CCACCATGATTCCGCCTGACTCAGGCAGTATACTCATAAAAGGGCTTGATAATATAAAAGAGAGGATGAAAGTTAAATCCTTAATGGGATACATGCCCCAGAAGTTCGGCCTTTATCAGGATCTCACGGTTGGAGAAAACATGGAGTTTTTCATGGATATCTTCAATATATTCGGTGAAGAAAGAGATAAAAGGCGTGAACTTTATCTGGGGTTTTCAAATCTGCTTCCTTTTATTGATCGGCCGTCGGGAAAGCTTTCCGGCGGTATGAAACAGAAGCTTGGTCTTGCATGTGTTCTTGTTCATGAACCGGAACTGCTTATACTTGATGAACCGACAAATGGTGTTGATCCTGTTTCAAGGGGAGAGTTCTGGGAAATATTATTCAGGATGAAAGAAGAGGGCATGACAATAATGGTCTCAACCGCATACCTTGATGAAGGTGAAAAGTGTGATTACATTGCCCTTATGCATAAGTCACAAATTCTTGATCTGGATACTCCTAAAAACATGATGCAAGGATTTCCTGATCTTGAAGAAGCGGTTATCCACAGGATCTCACAGGCTGATAACGAGTTATCGGAGGAGCGTTTTGGACCCTGATATCGTCACAGTCAAAGGCCTTGCAAAGCAGTTCGGCGATTTTACTGCTGTAAAGGATATAACCTTTTCTGTAAAGAAGGGTGAGATATTCGGATTCCTCGGTCCCAATGGCGCGGGAAAATCAACAACCATAAGAATGCTCTGCGGAATACTTATGCCCACATCAGGTGAAGGTACAGTTGCAGGGAACGATATAATAAAAAATCCCGAAGGTATAAAGCATTCTATTGGCTATATGTCTCAAAAGTTTTCTTTATACGAAGATATGACCCCCTTTGAAAACATCAGGTTTTACCTTGGTGTATACAGTGTTCCCGAAAACCTGTGGGAGGAAAGATGCGAGTGGGTGCTTGAGATGGCGTCATTAAGTGATCTCAGAAACAGACTCACAAGGGAGCTTCCCCAGGGGTGGAGGCAGAGGCTGGCCCTGGGATGCGCGCTGCTCCATAAACCTGAAATACTGTTTCTGGACGAACCCACATCAGGTGTTGATCCTGTTACAAGAAGGCAGTTCTGGGATTTTATAAGGGAACTTTCAGCACAGGGCATGACAGTGTTTGTAACGACTCACTATATGAATGAGGCTCTCAACTGCAGGCGTATTGTAATGATAAACAACGGAACCATTGTTGTGTCCGGGGAGCCCGAACAGGTAATAAAGGATGTATGCCCGGATAAATCTGATGCAGACCTGAATGATGTTTTTATTAAACTCATGTCCAGGGGGGCTTAAGCATGAACCTTGTTAATGTAAAAGCCATTGCACGGAAAGAGTTCTATCACCTTTTAAGAGACTTCAGAAGCCTGTACATGGCCTTCCTTATGCCGCTGCTCCTTATACTCATGTTCGGGTATGCCCTGAGCCTTGATGTGGACAATGTAAGTGTGGTTGTAGTTGATCATGATAAAACTCCCCTGTCCAGGGATTTTTTAACAAAGCTTAATGCATCTCCATATTTTAATATAACTGCATATCCTGCGGATGTTTCCGATGCTGCGGCATACCTCGATAAAGGCAGCGCTACTATCGCGCTTGTCTTTCCTCCGGGCTGGACAGATAAAATCAAGTCCGACAAAGAATCTCCGCTGCAGGTTTTAATGGACGGGGCTGATCCCAACTATGCTACTATTTCAAAAGGCTATATTGAGTCATTTGTAGAAATTTACAATAACAACCTGCTGAGTGATTATGTAAATCGAATGGGTATGGATGAAATAAATCCTCCTGTAAATGCAAAAATAAGGATATGGTTTAATGAAGAGCTTGAGAGCAGTAACTTTATTGTGCCCGGCATCATTGCGATCATCATAATGATAGTAGGCGTTATTTTAACGTCCCTTGTTATAGCAAGGGAATATGAAAACGGCACCATGGAGACCATCAGGTCTCTCCCCATAAAGGCGGAAGAGTTTTTTCTGGGCAAGGCTATCCCATATTATTTTATCGGATTTGCGGATGTGCTTGTGGCAGTGCTTATGGGGCAGATCCTTTTTGGAGTTGTAATCAAGGGGAGTTTTTTTCTTATGCTTATTGCCTCTACCCTTTACCTGATGGTTGCATTGGGTATGGGATTGTTCATCTCTGTTGCAGTAAAATCACAGCTTGTTGCAAATGAGATTGCAATCCTGGCATCCTACCTTCCTGCTCTGATGTTATCGGATTTTGTTTTCCCGATTGAAAATATGCCTGTCATGCTCAGGAGTATTTCCAGTATTATACCTGCTAAATATTTTATCAATATACTTAACGGCCTGTACCTGCGCAATATAGGGTTTTCATATATATGGCAGGACTATCTGGTTCTTTTCATAATGTTTTTTATATTTTTTGCTCTTACTCTCAAAATACTTAAAAGGGAGGGCATGTAAATGAACCTGCTCTGCATAAGAGAGTTAATCAGGAAGGAATTTATACAGCTCTTCAGAGAGAAAAAGAACAGGCCGCTTCTTATTATTGCTCCCTTTCTTCAGCTTATAATCTTCGGTTATGTTGTATCAACTGATGTAAAGGATGTAACCATTGCTGTGCTCGATCAGGCCAACACCTATGAAAGCCGTATGCTGATTGATGAATTTAATGCAAACAGAACATTCCGGATAACAGCAAGGGCTGCAAATGATCATGAACTTGAAGAATACCTTCTTAAAAGGAAGGTACATGTCGGTTTGAAAATAAATCCGGATATTAGCGAAAAAATAAAAAAAGGTGATACAGCCGATATTCAGATTATTGTTGACGGAAGCATGAGTAATATTTCATCAACAAGGATAGCGTATATGAATATGCTGCTGAGAGACTTCAATAAACAGATGATAAAGGACCGCCTGCATAGAGAGTTGAGCTACGGCAGGATAGATGTAAGGACAAGAACATGGTTCAATCCGAACCTGGACAGCTATTACTTTTTTGTTCCGGGCATAGTGGCGTTTCTAATAATGCTGATATCGCTTCTTTTTACATCCCTTGCCATAATAAGGGAAAAGGAAGCAGGGACCATGGAGCAGTTGATTGTTACTCCTGTAAAGCCAATGGAGTTTATCGCAGGTAAGACAATTCCCTATGCTATAATTTCAATCCTCCAGATGATTGCGGTAATAGCTTTTGCCCTGTTCTGGTTCAAGATTCCACTTGAAGGGAGTGTCGTAATACTATTCTGCGGAAGCCTTCTTTTCCTGTTAAGTACACTAGGAATAGGGCTGTTCATATCCGCAATATCGAGCACTCAACAGCAGGCCATGATGACCACCTTCTTTTTTATCCTGCCCTTTTTTATGCTGAGCGGGCTTATCTTCCCTATTGTTAATATGCCTGTGTTTATTCAATGGCTGACTCTGCTGAATCCTCTAAGATACTTTCTGGTTATAATCAGAGGTGTGTTTCTCAAGGGAATTGGCATGAGTGTTTTATGGCCGCAGTTTGTGGGTTTGTTTCTGCTCGGAGCGCTTGTGTTCTCAGGTGCAATAAGGTTTTTCAGGAAAAGGATGGATTAAAAACAAAAGCTTATTTTAACCTTACCCCATAGCAGCGGTTACGGATGATTATTATTAAATTAAATACTTTTAGCGATATGACTTCAGTAAGTCTTTTAAATGAGTGAAATTTTTTCAGTCTATGGATGATCTTGGCTTTTTCTTCATTTCTTTTTATTTTTCCTTCATAAATCTAACTATCCATATAGTATTTCATCTTCTTCCATGCTATTTCAACATTGCGATCCAGCGAAAATAGACCTGATGTTCCAACAACAAATTGATTAGCCCCTGAGTTTAACATGGAAATATAATTCATCTCATTACATGACCCATCAACCTCAATGTCATAATCATAGTCGTTTAAATCCCTCAATCTTACTAATGCTGATACCTTCTTCAGTGTTATGGCTATAAAGTCTTGGCCCACAAGGCCCGGATCGACAGTTAAAACTGTTACCTTGTCAATTAAAGGTAGGATATACTCTAAACTTTCTATAGGTGTTATCGGATTAAGGGCAATCCCAACTCGTAATCCAGCTGATTTAATCTGTGCAATCACCCTAAATGCAATCGAAACAATCTGTTCGACTGGAATGGTAATTATATCGATACCTATCCTAATGAGCGTTGATACTATTCCTTCTACATCTTTCACCATCAAATGGACATCAACTGGAACTGATGATGCTGACTTAATCAGTTGAAGAAATTCAATAGGTAATCCAAGAGATCGAGCGAAATGATTGTCTATGAGATCACAGTGAT
>JASFHE010000604.1:0-4338 GCA_050123415.1 Desulfobacteraceae bacterium
CGCCGCAAAATTTATTTACTATTTGTCAAGAAAATTCTTTATTAAAATGATTTTTTTCACCACTTTCTTTATATTATGCAAGAACCTAACCGGATATTACTGATTGTATATATAATCACTTTCCTGTAAGGTAATGGTGTCAGACAGACTATAACAAATACCATTAGTATAAGCGCCGACAAAGGGTGCACCTTCTGAAAATGTCCTCTGACACTTATAGGCAGTTGTCCATTTTGTATAGTTTTTGTAATCATAAAAATATGCTGTTCCATTAAGCGGTAGATGGTTATTAAAAAAACGTGTTTTAAAACCTACTTCATAGGCATCATCCATCGTCTCAGGCGGGATTACTCCTCCATCATTGGTAAAATTACCTGTTTTATATCCCTTTGCGTACTGCACATATGTCATAGCGTTTTCGGCAAAAGACCAGTTAAGGTTAATCTTGAAGGTATTTTTATTCCAACTTGCCTTAAATTTCTCAAGACCTTCAAATACCTCACCGCTGGCAGACATAATTGGAAAGCTGAATGGAGCGCCATACTCTCCCGTTATGAATTGAGAACCCTGTGTATATCCACCATTGCCATCAGGGATTGCAGAATAAACAGGTGGCCCCAGATATATTCCATTATATTTTTTTTTGTCTCTTGAGTGACGATAACCTAATGTCAGGTTCCAGTCATCAAAAATCTGATATGCAAACTGACCAAAAGCACCCAAAGCAACTGTTTTTACATTTATCCACTTGTAGTATGATTGGTTTCCGCCAATAGAACTCTCTGTTATCCTGTCATCTTGCCCCATAATACCGGCAACCCACTCATATTTGCTTCCGGAATTTATATTTTCCTTTGAAAGCAATCTGAGTTCCAGAGAATCAAAATGGGAAATAGACCGACCAAGATCACCAGCTTCCGTGGGCGGTTCATTAGGAATTCCCCACAAGTAGATATGGGATACGTCGCCAGAGGTATCAAAAGCAGGGAATGGCATAACTCCATATGTAGCGAGCCACGAATTCGTCTCGTTAAGCGAGCGATGTCCGTATAACAATACTCCATAAGCAAAAGATAAAT
The DNA here is from genome assembly GCA_050123415.1 of Desulfobacteraceae bacterium. Classification (GTDB taxonomy): domain Bacteria; phylum Desulfobacterota; class DSM-4660; order Desulfatiglandales; family HGW-15; genus JAAZBV01. The sequence goes on from JASFHE010000604.1 coordinate 1,080, forward strand.
CCCGCTCCCACTGAAGCATGCCTCCCCACGAGTCATTATCAATATAAGCTAAATCCTCTACGGAATTACCAAGATACCAGCGCAGCTGATAGGGCATTTCTATAACATTCCCGGTTACATGTTCAACAGGATATACCGGAAGCGTAGGATCATAGGCAGGGCTAGAAGGATCCTTCGCAGGATTAAGCCCAAACTCTGGACCGCCATAGGTTGCCCAATAGTCGCCATTGTTCCAGGCATACCCATTATTGTCAAAAGCTTCAGCATCAAGCGTTGCGGTAATCGTATCTTTATCAGTAGGTTCCCATGTCATGGATAAACGAGTACCCTAGGCATCCTGATCATTAAAACCCGCATCGTTATACCCGTCTCTTTTCAGAATACGACCGGATACACGGAAAGCTAACTTGTCTGCAACAGGAATATTTATTGCCCCCTCTGTCCTGAACAGACCGAAATTGCCTGCTTCAGCACTTACATGACCGTTTACCTCGCCAAGCAAAGCTTTCTGGGTCATTATGTTCATGCTTCCGGCGGTTGAACCTCGACCATAAAGAGTTCCCTGGGGACCTTTAAGGACTTCGACTCTCTGAAGATCAAAATACATATTGTCAAAGCCATTAACCCTGGTCAATTGGACGCCGTCAAGATGTACAGCAGTTGTTGTTTCATGAATAGGGTTCCACTGGGTGTTTCCCATGCCGCCGACACCACGAAGCTCCAGTATTACAGTAGAACCAAGCATGGCAGAGGTATTCAGATCAGGCAGTATCTTTTTCATATCATATACAGTGTGAATACCCAGCTTTTCCATGTCATCCGGTCTCACAACTGAAATGTCAATCGGCACCTTCTGAAGTGCAGCTTCCCTCTTTTCCGCCGTTACCGTGATTTCTTCAAGCACGAACTCATCATCCTGGGCAAAAGCCGCGCCAGTTCTCCCGAAAATCAAAGCAAAACATAAAACTGCCAACCAATACTTACAATATAAAATTCTAAAATCCATAACTTCCCCCTTTAAAAAAAGTCATAATGTCCTTATGAAACTACCAGCCGGATTCCATTGCATAGGGAACCGTAAACAGAACAGCCTCAATCTGACGTATCTTACCATCCATGATCTTGAAACTTTCTCCTATATAGAGGGAGTAGGGCTGTGTTGTTGACTCATTCACCGCCCCGTCATGATCAAAGTAGCCCATGGCAAAGGCCTGGCCCGTGACAGGATCGGCAATAAAGCGACGCTCTCTTATATCGGTTACAATCACGGAAAAACCTGTGTCAAACTGTGAAGCGCAATTCATCCATACCATGGAGCCTTTTTCGGCCTGTGGATTGTTAGCTGTTATTATGCCGTTTTCACGACGCTGGCATTGTGAATCAAAAGACACATTGGCTGCGCTGTTGTCCGTATCCAGTCCTGTAAAATAGCTGTTGCCTATCCTTATAAGTTCAGCCCTTGACATACGTTTGTTCCTGGGTATTTCCTGCATCATGAGAGGATGTATCTCCTTATTCACAATCATGGGAAAGCCAAAATCAGGCATCTCTCCCATCATAACATCCCTTGAAATCAGATTTTCTATTTCCGATACTTTTTGACCTTTTTCAACCTTAAGCCTCACAGCTAAAAAGTTGTTATTGCCGTTTTCATCTATTTTGCCAAGAAGAGCGACCTGCCCTGCCTCTTCATCTATTACATCCAGCCTGTATGTGGGCATAGCTGAAGCTGTCTGCCACAGGCCGTCGCCAAGGTTCAAACGAACCCCGTTTTCCGTGTACTTAATATTTTTAGTGACCGGCAGCTTTGAAGGGTCCTTTGCCACAAGGGCCTTGAGGTAAGTATCCATAAATCCTGCTAGGCATTTCCTGTCACATTCGGAAGACGCGCTTACGTCAATGTTAATGCCAAAACAAATTGTTGCACACAGAAGTATGCTGAGAATTAGATGTTTCATTCTTTCTCCTTTTAAAAAAGATTCGTCGGTAAAGTGTTTGATGGGAAAGGGTATATAAAAAGCAACCTGATGTGTAAATATTAGAAAAACATGGTGCTTTTGACTATAAAATATAGTCAAAAATGCCCAAAGACCTTGTAAACCTTTGTTGAAAGCATTGCGGCAGGTTAAAAAATTTCCTTATAACCTTTAACCCTTTTGAATTCTTTAACATTATTGGTAAGCATTAGTATAAAGGGGGGGCAGGCAGATTATTGTTAATATTTGTTGTTTAACTTAATAACGGATCAGGACAGCTAAATACTCGGAAATTTTTTCCATGTAAATTTGAGCTGTCCTGTCGTTATAATGACTCACAGGAAATTAAAAATAAGTCACAGCTTATTCCCACCCGGTGGTTATGCCGTGTTCGGCTATATAGCCGATTGCTTCTATTTCATATATTTTGCCATTTTTGATTTTATATATATGGGCCGCAGGCAGGTCAAAAGCGCCATACTGGTTTTTGGACTCAGTAACGCCTGGAACATTTTTTATTTTCACCATCTTTGGCTCGCCTGTATGACGGAAGATGGAAAATGCAAACACAAGACCTTTTTCCTCATCAACGGCAAAAATGCGCCTATCGTTAATATCCGCAATATAACCCATAACATTGGTGCTTAGCTGCTCTCCGCATTTCATGCGCCCGAATGCGCCCATCATTTCAGTTAAAGGATCCGGATTTTCCGTCATGGGTTCCTGATTGTTGGCGGTTATTATCCCATTTTCCCTACGCTGGCACTCATCGGCAAATGGGGCAACATTGCCGTCGCCCTGCAGTATTGAGTCATAATAAGAATTGGCTGCCGCGATCATCTGCTCCCTCCCAACACGCTCCATTTTGGGCTCTCTTGCGAGAAGTGCGGGACGCACCTTTGACATATTCGGGTTCAGAGGTTCGCCTTTCTCATTATGCACTACAAGATGGTCAATTTTTTCTATATTGTGGTCTGTGTCAACCTTGAGGCGGATAGCCGCTATTGTCGGATTTTTATTTTCTTCAATTACGCCCATAAAAGCAACTTCACCTTTATCAACATCTGCTACAACTATCTTGAAATCGGCAGGAGCGGCGGTTGTAGTTTTCCACAGACCCTCGCCTATAGCCATCTTCTGTGTGTTTTCCACCATCATTACATTATCTGCCAGAGGGGCTGCTGAAGGATCATTCTTTGCCAGCGCCTTAAGATACATATCCATCTTTTCGGCAAGGCAGTCTCTTGTACATGTCCAGCCGTCGTTCGCCCTGTATGGGACAT
>JASFHE010000605.1:0-4325 GCA_050123415.1 Desulfobacteraceae bacterium
GTGTTTATTATCTCCATTTTTTTAAGGAGTTTGATCTTGCTCTGGGCCTGTCTTGCCTTGGTGGCCTTTGTCCTGAATCTTTCTATGAATTTCTTTGCGTCCTTGGCCTTTTGTTCCTGATTTCTGGCCACGGCTTCGAGGCGGTTGTTTTCATCCTCCCTGGCCTTCAGATACTGATCGTAATTGCCCTTGTAGTTCCTTATTCCTTCCGGCTCAAAACTTAGGACCCTGTTAATCTGCCTGTTAAGAAATTCACGGTCATGACATACCAGGATTATCGCACCTTTGAATTCAATTAAGAATTGTTCGAGCCACATTACGGATGGCAGGTCAAGGTGGTTGGTTGGTTCATCAAGGAGTAAAAGATCAGGCGCCTGGTACAGGATGCTCGTAAGGGATGCCCTCATGCGCCATCCACCGCTCAGCTTTGAGACCGGTTCGGAAAAACTCTCTTCATTAAATCCCAGGCCTGAGAGGATTTTTTCAGCCCGGTGGGAAGGATAAAGGGTGTCAAGGTTTGTCATTTTGTGGTGCAATTCTGTCAAACGCTCTGCAAGTTTTACCTGTTCTGTTTCCTCCGTCCCCTTGTTAAGGGAATTTTCGATTTTTTTTATTTCATCTCTGGTTGATTTACGCCCCGGGACAGAATCAACAATCGATTGAAGAAGCGTGCCCGAAAGCCTTTCTTCCACATCCTGGGATAGATATCCCAGCCTTGAACCGCTGGTAAGGATCACATCACCGCTGTCCGGGCGCGTTTCATTGGTAATAATCCTCAGCAGGGTGGTTTTCCCGGAGCCGTTTGGCCCTATCAGGCCGATACGGTCACCGTTTTCTACCTGTAAATTCAGGTCTTTAAATATCTCTTTCTGTGAAAGGAGTAAATTCAGGTTTGTTATGTTTAATAGACTCATATTAAAAAAGAACAAAAAAGAGGGAAAATGAAAGATTATACTAAAGTAAAGGGGCGTAAATTCCGATAACAATCTTGAACCGCGAATGGTTCAACTTAAGCCCCCAGCTCTCCTCAACCCTCTTAGCATGGGGGCTTTCCTTTTTCTGGATTTAATATACTGGAATTAATGGGAAAAAATTCCGTCCAGCACATCCTGTATTTGGGTAGGGGTAATATATCCTTTGTCCAGCAGGATCTCACCAATCAGTCGGTGAGTTTTATTTTCCAGCTCTTCTTCAATCTGTATTTTGAGGGTCTCGATCAGATTCTCGGCAGTGATAAAACCCTTTTCAATGGCTATTATCCCAAATTGCTTTTCATAATGTTCTATCTTGCCCGGTTTATCAGACATAGAGCCCTCTCTTTTTTTTAGTCCGAGCTGTACTTTTTTTTCAGTATCCCGCCATATACACAGACCATGGCGATGATCCAAAAGAGCACCAATAACCATCTAATGAGGGAATCACAGCTATGGGTTAAATGCCACACTGCTCCACTACCCACAAATGAGGGAATCATCATTGTTATACCGATACCTATATCTCTGCTTTCCATTTAATTGCCTCCTGGTCCGAAATCGATTATTCGAGTACCATAAAAATAAGTATATGGCTATTATTTTCTTGATTCCAGTGCTCAATTATTCAACTTTTTTCTGTCAATTACCAGAGGTTTAAAATATGAAATGATCCCTTTGTCAAGAAGTTCAGTACCTTTTTTCCTTGCTTCAGCTTCATTTTTAAACTCGCCGATATATACCCTGTACCAGGAAACGGAGCGGTCCTTTTCCAGTACATAAAATGCCTTATAGCCATATTCCTTTAACTTTGCCACATATTCTGCCGCATTGGCCTTATCTTTGTTACTGCTTATATGAAGGAAATAGGTTTTTCCTTTCTTTTCTTTAGATGATGTACCTGAAATCGGTCCCTTACTGTGAACGCGGGAGTAACCTGAAATAACTCCCGATTTTACAAGTGCTTTTGCATCCTCGATGGCCTCATGCAAAGTGCTGTATCCGGTGATATAAAGCCTGTAAAAATCCCCTTTGCTGCCAGCGGATTCAAGACGGTAAAATGCCTTTTTCCCAAGGCCTTTTAATTTTTTTTGCAGCTTTGCGGCAATAGCTTCATCTGAAAATGCCCCTACCTGTAAAGATGCCCCAGTCAGCCGGGAATTATTATGATTGATGACCGATGCCGGTTTTGTCTTTTTTATCGCAGGAGATGGTTCAGCGGCCTTAGTTTGCTCTTCAGTCCCGGCGTGGTTCGGCTCAGGCGCAGTAGTTTGTACTTCTTCGGCTCCGGGTCCCGGCTCAATGGCCTTCTCCCTGGATTCAGAGGGTTGTGGTACTGGTGATACTTCGGGCTCTTTTTTTTCTTCAGGGACTTCCTGTTCCGGGATTACAGGAAGCGTTTTTTTCACTTCCCTGACTGTGTAATCTGATATAAGCTCCAGCTCCTTCAGTACTTTTGCCTCTTTTTCAGCCTCATCCCTTGAATTATATTTTTCTATATAAATCTGATATATGGTCTTTCTATTGTTTTGACTTTTTTCTTCTCTGTAAAAGGCGTTATGGCCGGAGTTTTTTAACTTTGTTTCTTCCTTTTTAGCATCCTGTTCGTCATTGAATTTTGACAGGGCAATAGAAAAAAAGGGCTCTTCCCCATGAATGAAGGGTGCATAAAGTAATGATACGGATAAAAGGAGAAATATCCATATGATTGACATGGAAATTTTCTTGCTTGAAGAACATTTATGGAATTTTAATTGCATATATAAATGGCCTGTATATAAACGAATAATGGAATTCATTAACAAAATTTATTACTCGAAATGTCCTGAGCCTGAAATGGTATTAATAATGTATGATACGGGTCAAAAAAAAGTAGTAATTTCAAAATAAAGAGTATATGGAATATAAATGAATGTGTCAATCCTTGGACACCAGCAAAGGGTTCCGGAAACTGTATCTTCAATATTGCTGATAATGAATGAACTGAATAAAAAAGAAATAAAAGACAGCTGGATAAAGCTTATAAATATATCTATGTCTCCCCCAGGGCTAGGGGACAATACCGCCGATGTTGACCGCCTTGTTAAACATATCAAAAAAACAATCAGTACAAATGAAGTAAGTATACCTTTCTCCCTGGTAAAAAAGATACCTTCTTTTTTAAGAGAGCATAAATACAGGTGCAATATCGCGCTTCATTTCATTAAAAAAGGATGGAGGATAATCGATGTATATCCTCCGGGCGACGAAATGCGCATATATGCTGTGGCTGTTGACCTTGGCAGTTCGACTGTAGTTATCCGGATGATAGATATTATCTCGGGCGAAAACCTCAAAGAAGTTTCCTTTACAAATCCTCAACATGAAATCGGAAGTGATATCCTGAGCAGGATTCATTTTGCGTCTGAGAATAATGGTATAGCTCATTTGCAGGAGATACTGATCAATGAAATAAACCGTGAGATAAAGGCATTTCGGGAAATGCTGAATATAGGGACATCTGAAATTGTCGGGCTGGCTGCTGCCGGTAATACGGCGATGACCCATTTCTTTCTTGGGCTTGATCCTTACTGGATATGCAGAGAGCCTTATATCCCCGTGATTAACAGCCCCGATATCATCTCTCCCTCGGATATTGGCATTGATATCAATCCCGGAGCGCCCGTTGTTGTTATGCCCGGTGCCGGAAGTTACCTGGGAGGCGATGTTATAGCCGGTGTCCTGGCTTCCGGGATGAATAAAAAAAGCGGCGTCTCTCTGCTTGTGGATGTTGGTACAAACGCCGAGGTTGTGCTTGGTAACAACGAATGGCTCATGGCCTGCGCCGGTGCTGCCGGTCCTGCTCTTGAAGGCGGAGTGGCGGCAATGGGGATGATGGCAGGTCCCGGAGCCATTGATAAAGTTGTAATTGACCGGTCATCGAGGGATATCCGTTTTGGTACCATCGGAGGCGGCCCTCCTGCGGGTATATGCGGTTCAGGATTGATTGACCTCGCGGCACATCTTTTTTTATCGGGGATGATAGACCTGATGGGAAAATTCGATGAAAACGTATGTTCCGGTAGATTGATTAATATTGATGGCGTTAAAAATCTCATCGTCGCAACAGCTACTGAAACTGAGAGCGGAAATGAGCTTTATATAAGTCAGACAGACATAAATGCCCTTATACGTTCAAAGGCTGCCATGTATACAATACTCAATACCATAACCGGTATGGCAAATATAGATATCAATGAAATAGACAGGTTCTACATTGCCGGGACCTTCGGGGCATATATAGATCCGGTTTCAGCCATATCACTGGGCATGATCCCTGATCTTCCCCTTGATAAGTATGTATCTATTGGCAAT
>JASFHE010000606.1:0-4315 GCA_050123415.1 Desulfobacteraceae bacterium
GGGCTGCTGGCTAAGCTTTACCCGATAAAGACTTCCTGTCATGCTCTTAATACTTGAGTGTGACAGGGCACTCTATAAGAAGCACCAAGCTGCGCTTGGCGCACTAACGCCTTGCTCACCAGCCCCGCCGTGATTTTCAATATCAAACAAGGAACCCTCCGGGGTTTGGTGTAGCTAAAGGTTATAGCTTTGTTTTTTTCTTTTTCTTCTGTCTAGAAATATCCATTAATGCAAATACAACTCCCAGTAATATCCATATGATCGGATAAGTATATACAATCCAAAGGCTTTTATTAAATTTTATTGCAATGATATCTCCAAGAATAAATATTAAAAATAGAGATAAAATTAAAATACCAATAGCTGTGCTAATACTTTGAGAAAATGACTTTTTATGGACCTTAGTATCAACAATGAAAAATGATAAAGGCCAGGAGAAAAGCATGATGATAGTTAAAATTAAAATTGTCATATTATTAATTTACATCATCCTCGCTATAACGACCAGCTCACAAGCCACGCCGAGATGCACTGCAAAAATTGAAAGAAGCCCCTCGTGGTCTTGTGAAGCGACAGGTTCTGCATCCTATACCAGAAGCAAGGTGTCAATGTCCTCTTCCAGATCTTTGTATTTCTTCTTAAAGTGTGACAATATTTGTCTCGAAATCCGGAGTCGTTCTTCAACGTAGTCCTTACAGCCAAGCTTAATAAACGCATCGTGTTTCTCTTTAGTAATAGGAAGAAATGGCACTAGGCGGTCATTTGGCTTTTTAAATAGCTGTCTGATGATTTTCTTTTCTATCTCCTCATCCTTCTTGTTCTGTCTCCAACTTTGCAATTGTTCCGCAAAATTTGGGTACATTTTGTAGATAAATATCATGAGAAACGATGAAGGTTTGTCGTCTGAAAGGCGATATCCTATCTGGTCTCCGGGAATGAGCGACAAGCCCTCGTACCACAAATCAAGTATTCGAGCATACTTGTAGATTCCTCCTTTGACACTTTTTGATTCCTTTAGAGTCTGTTCAATTACAGGAATTATGAGATCTTGCTCAACAGCTTCTGGGTTCATTTCGAAGAGTAACTTTAGGACATTATCTCTGTCAGAGCTTGCTATCATCCTTTTGAGTATCTGTGTTCTTCTCGGGGATGTGAAACTACTAAGAAAATAAGCCGCAAAATATTCCTGAAAAGATCTATGTGTGTAAGTGTAGTAAAAACCATCTTTATAAAGGATACATACTGATTCCAGAAGATCCTTTAAAAATTGAGAGTTATCGAATTCTATACCTGTAAGCTTGCGTGCACTATCAAAAAAAACGTTAATATCGTCACGTGAGAATGATACATGCCGCTTTGTATAGCTTGTCATGGAGAACGCCGATAGAACTCGTTTGAAATCATCAATCGGCATCTCTGTATACGTTTTACGTTTGTACAAGGACTTTAGGGCATCGTGCTTGTTGAACAGGGTTTCAAATGCTTGGTTGTAAAAAATGTGCATTTTGGAAGGGATTTCTGCGATTTGTTCGTATGTGAGTAACATCATAGTCAGAAGCAAAGGATTAGAAAGAAAGTCCTGATGCTGTTCGTAAAGCCCTTTTTGCAGTTCATCCACAAACCGTGATTTTGTTTTCTCATCGTAATCAAGCTTTGTGATAAGTTCTAATGCCTGCTCTTTGGTAAGAGGCCGGACACGATATTTAACAAATTCTTCCCAAGAATCGAGTGTGTCATCCGGGCGACTAGATGCCATGATCCTGATCTTTGGGTAGGTGTTGGAAAGAGATAGGATGTCTTTTGTAATCCTCGTTCTATATTGGACATCAACCTCGTCGAAACCGTCCAGAATGAGAACCATCTTACCCGATGTCATGCACCGCTCGAATTGGTCTCGCTCAAAATCTTTGTTGGATTCGCACAACAGATGAAACACAAACTCTGGCAAAGATGTATCCAGCACAGTATTAAGATGCCGCAATTCGATAAAAACGGGAACCCCTATGCTTTTTTTTCGATGATTTTGGTAAAAAGGTGTTTTAGGAAAGTCGACTTACCAGAGCCTGCAGTACCAACGAATACCTGGCGGTTAGAGTCACCAAGCAAAGAGTCAATATCGCCGGTACTAATCATGCGCTTTCCTACTGAGACATCGGTAGCCACATAAAACCGACTAAGGGGCACAGGCCTGTCTCTGTAGAGAATAGTCTTCGTCTTAGAATATTTATCGTAGCTTCGCTTGAGGTATTTGCGAAAACACAAGTTAAATGCTGTAAGCGCTCTTTTATACTGTTGTTTTCCTTTATTTTCGAAAGAACCAAGTATGTTTTTACCTGTTGTTATGACCAATTCGGTGATGAGTTTGTTAATATCAATGTCGGTATCATTCATAATGCTTTCCTCTGTGTGTATATGCGACTATGGTTTGTTCGAATGCAGAACGACAGGTATTACAAGCCGGGCGATGCAAACCAATTTACCTTGTTAAAGACTTGAAGGTTGATAGTAGGCAGAGAGTTAAAAAAAAGCGTAAAAAATAGCCCGGTCTTAGTAGATACCATTGTTGGCTGCCGCCAACCTGTTTAGTTTGTTTTTGACTGCTTACTTTCAATTACTGACTTTTAAAGATTTGATGCTTTTTGAATATTATGTTTTTAGATGCTTCTTTTTATATTATTTTGATTTTATTTTCAAAAGATTTTCCGGGAGAGGGGATAACCTGTTTTTTTTGCTTCCTTTAGATTTTCAAATCAATTCTCGCGCCCTTGAGTTCCATGTTATTGGTAACTTCTTTCTTCTATCTCTGAATTTCATTTTATTCTATTCTATTCACAGCCAACATATTATTAACCGGTTTAGAGCCGGTTTAAAAAGTTTCTATATATAGACATTTTTGCATTTTGGGGTTGAACGAAATATTTCTATATATAGAAACATTTCAAAGTGTTTTATCTTCAACAATTCGCTCTGAAATAACCACAACAATGCCCATTTACTCTTGACACTTTTAATGATCAAAACCATAAAACAAATGGATTTCCTAGTCAAACCAGAGAATGACGACAAAAACACTTTTTCTGGATAATTCTTTAACAGTAACCAATCAACAGTTAGCAATAAACAGTGATTGAAAATCAGTTTAAGTAAAAAGACTTTTAAGGTAGTAATTCATTATTCCCGGAAAGATATAATAAGATAGATTTAAGACTTGTGAGAAAAAAAGCAAGGAGAAAAACAGGTAAAATCAGGCTGAAGGCAACACATACAACAAACAGCATTCAAGACTGCCCCTTCAGTTTACTTCCCTCGCTGTCTTCTTCATAATCTTTAACTCTCAAGGATAACTACCATGGAATCCTGACACATAAATATCAATAGGAAAAAAATTCCTATTATCTTTTTTTACAATTATATATTTAACTTTAAATAACAGGCAGTTACAGATATATTGTTTTGGTCTGTATTTTGCGTGTAAAATATTAATGGTACGACTTTACTCGTAAGACATATTGTTGAACAAAGTCTGTAAAGAGAAGAGCATTATAACTTCGGCATGGAAAATCAGAAATCGGTTTCAACTAAAGAATATGAGGTAATAAAATGAGAGTTTATCACACAGCTGCATATATTCCAGACAATTTATATGACCGGATCAATGAATCAAACACCTCAACAAAAAATACATCAGGTGAATCTGCGAACCAGACAAAGGAAACAAATTCTTCATCAGGCTACAGGATCACTTTTTCAAATGACCTGTCCATAGCACGGATACAGGAAGCCATGGGGCTGAATCCAACCGGAAAACTGAAATTGAAAGACCTTGAAACAGTGGCTGAGGACAGGAAGGATTTTGTCTCTTTAACGCTAAAACAGACCCTGCAATCCCTTGGCATAAACCCGGATCAGGATATCAGTCTTTCTCTGGGAGCAGAGAATAAGATTGGTGTTTCTGGTGATTTCCCTGAAAAGGCCGAACTGGAAGAAGCCCTGAACGAAAACAAGGAATTCACCAAGGCTTTTATGCAATTGACTGCAAACCAGAGCGTTCTGGATTACGTTTCCCAACTCCAGCAGAGTGTGCAAAATCCTGCGGTCTCCCTGGTTGACTACTATAATTCCGATACGGATTTTAATGACCTGCTTTCCCTTGCCTCTGAATATAAAAGGTTAAAGTCAAACAACTTTATGGGAACACTCCTGGATCTGAGCAGCAGCGAAACTCCTTATACCTATATCTATGATGAGAAGGGTGAATGACATTACTGTTATTGTTCAGCAGCCCCTTATATCCCTGAGCCTCATATAACCGTGA
>JASFHE010000607.1:0-4298 GCA_050123415.1 Desulfobacteraceae bacterium
TTAACTCCAAGACTTTGGGTCGCCCTCCATGCGGGGGCGTGGATTGAAACCTATTAATAATATCGTATAAGTCATATGCACAAACGTCGCCCTCCATGCGGGGGCGTGGATTGAAACAGAAAAAAGAAATGTCATCACGTTTGGTGCAAAAGTCGCCCTCCATGCGGGGGCGTGGATTGAAACCGATGTTGTACTGTTCAGTATCAATATCGATTGCGTCGCCCTCCATGCGGGGGCGTGGATTGAAACCAGATAAAGATCCGAACGTTCTCATTAGACTGAGGTCGCCCTCCATGCGGGGGCGTGGATTGAAACAAATGGGCAATGATATTGCCTTAGTAATTAATAAGGTCGCCCTCCATGCGGGGGCGTGGATTGAAACATCTGAATTAGATCAATTGAAAGATGAAATTCAGGGTCGCCCTCCATGCGGGGGCGTGGATTGAAACAGAGTATGTAGTATCTATCTGGGAACCGGAAAACGGTCGCCCTCCATGCGGGGGCGTGGATTGAAACAAATCTGTCCTCCCGCACCTGCCAACTCTCGGGTGTTGTTCTCTATTCATATGAAATAACTATCAGAATGTCCTTTCCAGCTTGAGCTGACACAACCTTGTAAACTATAAAGAGTGTTACATATTACATGTCAAAAAAATGTCAAAATTACATGCTTATTTTAATCGTAAAGTGTGTTTATCGGGTAACATATTGAAAATGCAATAATAATTAGGTGGCATGCTATTTGCTTTATGAATATGGGTATTACTTTTTATAGTCAGGATTGGGGAACATTTTAGTAAAAACCTGTCTTTTTAAAAATAAAATGGAGAGAGACAATGAAAAAACCAGTAAAAAAATTGGAATGGTTAAAATATTCATTCCCGGCATTTTTTATTATTATGTTACTGTTTTTTACTCCGCAGCGGGTAATGGCTGATTCTGAAAATGACATGCTGAAAGCGCGGATTGAAAAACTGGAAAAAGAACTGGAGGAATTGAAAAGCCTTGTCAATAAAAGAGACTCACCGCCCGGAGATAAAGTGGCGGGCAAGTCCGAATCAGTTTCCAAAAAACCATCCGAAGGATTCACTTTTAAACCATATGGATACATTAAACTGGATGCATCATATGATGACAGCAAGGTTGCCAATGGAAATTATGTTGTATATGTTCCGAGTGAGGGAACAGTCAAGGACGATGATGAGTTTAATATGACGGCCAGGCAGACCCGTATAGGGTTTGATGTAACTGCACCAGAATTTAAGGGGTGGAAGACAAAGGGAAAGGCCGAAGTAGACTTTTACGGCGATGGTCCTACAGCCCATGAGACCAAATCCGAGCCTTTTATGAGACATGCATTTATAGAGATTTCAAAAAATGGTTTAAGCTATATTGCGGGTCAGACATGGGATGTCATATCTCCCCTTAATCCGACAACACTTAACTACCCTGTAGGATGGGGAGCCGGAAATATCGGCTACCGCCGTCCCCAGGTACGGGTAAGTTACAATAAATCCCTGGGTAATAACGCCGGCCTGCTGACCCAGTTTGCACTCTCACGTACAACCGGTCTCACAAATGAGGATCTGGATGCAAATGGACAGAACGATGGCGAGGATTCAGGGTTTCCGACCATGCAGGGAAGGGTGGCATTTTCAACACCCGGTGCTGGCAGAAAGAAAGCCGTGATAGGAATATCCGGTCACTATGGCCAGGAAGAAGCGGACTGGGTGGGGGCTGAAACAGATCTTACATCATGGTCAGGCAACATGGACTTTCTTATTCCCCTGTCAGAACGATTCACACTCAGCGGTGAGGTTTTTCTTGGTGAAAATATCGATGACTATTTTGGCGGAGCCATCCAGGGCGTAAATACGGTAACCCGTAATGAGATTTCAACAAAGGGTATGTGGACACAGGTTAAATTCAATGCCGATAAAAAATGGCAGTATAATGCCGGTTTCGGGATGGATGATCCTGACAATAAGGATATCAATAACGGGATGAGAGATAAGAACAGCTTTTATTTTATCAATGCCATGGTCAAGGTCCTGCCCAATATTACACTTGGCCTTGAATATACACACTGGGAAACAGATTATAAAAATGCTGATGACGGTACGGACAACAGGCTCCAGACTTCAGCAATCCTCTCATGGTAAGGTTGCAGCCATATAGTTAAAAAGAGCCCTTAAGGGGCTCTTTTTTAATATTTTTTCAGCTGTTCTTTTGAACAGGTCTCCCACAGGCTGCACTCATTCCCATTTTCATTTACAGGAAACACAAGCAGTACTGCCTTGTAATCCAGGTATACAGCCTTTACCTTTTTGCCGATACGGACAGTATCATTGTCATTCAGGGTATGCCCCTGTTCTGTCCTTACAATATCAGTCCCTGTTCTCTTAAGAAGCTCTTTAACCTGTAAGGTTGAGTTGACATCACCAACTAAAAAATGACCTTTGAGCCTGCCGTCATTTCCCGACAGCCTTAATCCTGTCCCTGCCAGCGCTCCTATTATTCCGTCCCCGGTCCCACCGTGTTCCGAAAGAAGGATGTTGAGTGACGCAGCGAGATCATATGCGATTTGTTTATTAAGAATAGTGTTCTTTGCCTTCCTGCCGTATTCAATAAGAGTCTCCTTTTCAGCATCAAGTGCATCTATATCAACAATGCATAGACCCGGATCCGAACCTGGAGCGCTTTCCTTTATAAGAAACTCCTGGCAAAAGGATATGACCTTATCATGATTTATTTTGTCAATTTCTGCTTCAAAGCACATGGAACTGTTATGTGATGTATATAGTATTTCCGGATGGACGTAAAGCTGATGACGGGTTACTGCGCTCCCTTTTCCAAGTCCCTTTTCCTCGAGTAAATCTGAAAGGGCTGATGCCAGGTGTCCTGTCCCGGGCGTTTCAAGGTTATCGGTATCATCGATGGCTATAAGTATTTTCAAGCTAGTTCTCCATTCCTGTTTTCTCTTTTCTGTTTCCTTCCGGGTTATGCTTCGGCTTTCTCAGCAGTTCCCCGGACAGGATCATTTTTACCTTTTCCTCTGTAAGCTCATAATTAAAAAAGGTTTTATAATAATTTTTTGTTTCTCTTTCCATGTTTATAGCAGTGAAGAGGGAAGGGTACATTTTTTTTGATGCCCAGAGGATAGCCAATGGTGTTTCGATGGATCCAGGATGTCCCCACCGTGATATTGCTATGGGCATCTGATATACCCTTTTATTTTTTACTGCATCAATGGCTGCCCATTTTTTATCTGTTATCATTAAGCTCAATGCTTCAGGTTCATTTGCCAGTATCACCTCCGGATTCCAGAGGATTATCTGTTCAATGCCGGCAAAGTGCTTTCCTTCCAGTATGCTGCCGAAATTGTTATGTGCAACATTTATAACACCTGTTATGCTCAGCCAGTCTGTTGACAGATCATTGTCAAGGGTTGTCCTTGTTGCTTCATTTTCAGAATAATAGAGTCGCAATCTTTTATCTTCCTGTAAGCGGTCTGTCTGAGACTTTACTTGTGTTATGATTTTTCTGAAATAATTATTGTATTCTTCTGCCCTTTTCTCCCTGCCTATTGTCTTGCCAATTATAGAAATGGCCTTCTGCTGACTTTGCATGTCGGAGTAATCGATTATTATTGCAGGTATTCCGAATCTCTCCAGCTTTTCCATTTCATCCCTGTTACCGGACATTTCACCCGCAATAAATAGCACATCAGGATCAGCTTTCAACAATTCTTCCATGTTCAGGGCACCCTGGGATTTAGGGACCGTGGCGTTTTTAATTGATTGACATATCTCAGGAAGCAGGGAAACCCGTTTAAGACCGTTTGATACTGCTACTATGTCATCTCCTCTTCCAAGCATCGTAACTACATGCCCTGCAAAGAGGTAAAGGCAGGCTATACGTTCCACATTTCGGGGAATCGGGACTTTTCTGCCAGCACAGTCTGTTACTGTTATATAGCCTTTTTTCAGGGTATGCTTGTCATTATCACCGGCGACAGCTGTTAATCCTGGCAAAAGCAGTATAAATATCAGGGATAAAAAAAATACAGACTTTATAAAAAAATTATTCTTCAATCGGGTTCCTCACTGTTCTAAGGGGAATTATACGTCTCAGGTCATTTTCAGTGTTGTCACTGTAGAAAAAAAGACTTGATTTAACACCATAGAGTTCCTCGATTCTTTCCTCATCTAATATCTTCCTGGGAGAACCCTTTGCGATGAACTGACCATCTTTTAGTAATGCAATAGTAATATTCAGGTTATTGTCCTCAAAATAGA
>JASFHE010000608.1:0-4290 GCA_050123415.1 Desulfobacteraceae bacterium
GGAACTAACACAATTATCACCAGAGCAGATTGCGGATGGGATAAGGGATGCAAAAAGAATCAAAGCAAGAAGTATTTTATGTTACTGGGCAACGGAGAAACTTGGAATAACCCAAAGTCAGTTAGCATTGATGTTGAATCGTTCCCAATCAGCAATTGTATATGCGGTGAGAAGGGGGAGAGAGATAGTCGAGGCAAACTCATATTCGTTTGAATAAACTTGGATTGATATTTTGAAGTACGTCCCCTATTTCCATTATTTGCAGTTGCCATATCCGGTCAATGGATTCCTGCCACGCGAATGGGCGGTGTTAATCGCTCTGATACCTCACCTAGACCGCACCCTACAAAAATAAAAAACCGTAACTAATTGAAGTCACGGTTAAAATTGTTTGATGGTGCCGAAGGCGAGACTCGAACTCGCACAGGCGTACGCCCACTAGACCCTGAACCTAGCGTGTCTACCAGTTCCACCACTTCGGCACATTATGGGGTTGATATTTTTTCGCTTTATTTATAGTATCTTAAGATTTCTGTCAACAAATAAGTTGGTTGTTTGGCAGTGTTTTGTAGCAAGTAAATACCTTCTGATTCGCCTTTGGTTATTTATAGTTGTGATATTAACGTGGCTCATCCGCCGTCGCCCCGAAGTAGTCATCGGGACTATGGCGGGACAAGCGGCTCAAGGCGCAGGGTGCAAGGAAAAATTAAGGAAGTTTTGTAGATAATGAGCGTAATTAAAGATTTAGATGAACTTGAAAAACCATTAAAAAACCCTGTATTGACCATCGGGAATTTTGACGGAGTGCATAAAGGGCATCTTGCCCTGTTTGATAAGGTTAAAAAACTGGCCCGTGATATTCAGGGGCAGTCTGTAGTAATGACCTTTGAACCTCACCCCATCAAGGTGGTAAAACCCGGAAACGGTCCCCCATTGATCACACCTGTTGAACAGAAGTTAAAACTGATAGCGGATGCCGGAATTGATGTTATCCTGTGTTTGCCCTTTAATAAGGAGTTTGCCGGTATGTCGGCAAACGATTTTGTGAATGACCTGCTGGTTAAAAAAATAGGTGTTAAAGAGATTGTGGTGGGTTATGACTACAGCTTTGGGGCCGGCAGGCAGGGGAATATAGACTTTCTTAAAAAGATGGGTGAGGAACTTGATTTTAATGTTTATGTTGTTGAACCGATTCATCTTAACAGTACACTTGTTTCAAGCACTTCCATAAGAAACCTGGTGAAGGATGGTAATCTTCCTGAAGCAAAAAGGCTTTTAGGACGGAATTATCAGATTACCGGTGTTGTAAAAACCGGTATTGGAAGGGGAGGTAAGATGCTTGGATTTCCTACGGCTAACCTGACCCCTGTAGATGAGCTTATTCCCAGGAAGGGTGTGTATGCTGTAAAGGCATATATTCATGATAAAGAGTATAACGGGGTGTGTAATATAGGCGTTAATCCAACCTTTGGGGGAACAGCCCTTTCTATTGAAACACATGTCCTTGATTTCAGCGGTGATATTGTCGGTAAAAAATTCACTATTGAGTTTATCAGTCGTTTGAGAGATGAAGCAACATTCAGAAGCAAAGATGAACTCGCTGACCAGATTGAAAAGGATGTGATCAAGGCAAGGGAAATACTGGAGATGAATGGAAAGTAGCAGACCGGCAAATCAAATAAACTGGAAGCTGTGGGCAGGGCTGATTTTAAGCGCCCTGTTTCTTTATATAGCTTTCAAGCAGGTTGATTTTATAAAAACCTGGGAAATAATTTTATCTTCCGATTTAATTTTGCTCCTATTGGCAGTACTGATAACTGTAACTCAATCTCTAATCCGCGCCTGGAGATGGAAAATATTTTTAAAGCCGATTAAAAAAACTGACTTCAAAGGCAGATTCATCTCAGTTATCATTGGTTTTGCTGCAAATTGTGTCCTGCCTGCCAGGTTGGGTGAATTCGTCAGGGCGAATTCTTTGGGACAGATTGAAAAGATAAGTAAAAGTTCTGCGCTGGGAACGCTTGTTATAGAACGTCTGTTCGATGGATTTACCCTGCTGTCTATGCTTCTTATTGGTTTACTGTATGCTGATTTGCCCGATGACCAGGCCTATATTTTAACAAGTTTACGAGGGAGCGCTATTCTCCTTTTTTGTGCCTTTATAGTAATTATTTTTTTTATAGCAGGTTTCAGGTACAGGGCAGATTTTTTCTCTAAAATTCTCGAGAAACTGTTATTTATGTTTTCAATGAAAATTAAAAACAAGATATTGGTAGTTTTTGATAATTTTGCATTCGGGCTTTCACCTGTAAGAGGTGTTGGCTTATTTTGTAAATCCATTTTCTGGACTTTGTTATTGTGGACGTTTACGTTGTTTCAGATACAGATAATTGAAGCATCGATAGGTGTGAAACTACCTTTTATCGCCACTTTTATCATTATAGGGATTTTGTCTGTAGGGGTTGCTGTGCCTTCAGCTCCTGGTTTTATTGGTGCTTACCATTTGGCTGCCCAGTATGGTTTTATGCTCTTTGGTGTATCAGCAGAAAAAGCCCTCTCAGCAGCTATTTTACTGCACGCGTCGTTTTTTTTACCAAGCATTATCATGGGGCTTTTCGCATTTATTATGATGCAGGTCTCATACGGAGGGATTGATACCGGCGAATCGACAAAGAATGCCTCAATCTGATTTGAAACTATTTTTTGAAAGTAATAAATAATGATTAATAAAAATATAAAACATAAAAATATTATGAAACCTGCGGCATACTTGACAGTTTTTATTGTGATACTGTCCCTTGTTACCAGCGCCTGCAGTAAAAGCAGCCTTGAAAAAGCAACAAGCACAAGGCTTGCCATGGGTACCACAGTAACTATTATTTTTCTTCATGAGTCTGGTTCCGATTATGAGAAGATAATGAATGAGGCCTTTGATGAGATAAAGAGGCTTTCGGGTATAATGGGTCATTATGACAGGAATTCGCAGGTATCCCGGTTGAACAGGGAAGGTATTCTTGAAAAAGCTGATCCTCAGCTTATGGAGGTCGTAGAGCGTGCCCTTGAATATAACAAACTTACAAAAGGTGCGTTTGATATAACGATCTGGCCGATAATTGAACTGTTCAGGGACAGGTTCAAAGAAAACAAGGTTCCCCGGGAAGAAGAAATAAAAAAAGTTCTCGCGCTTGTAGGGTCCGATAAGATAGAGGTTAAAGGAAGCACAATAAGGCTTATGAAAAAAGGTATGAAGATTTCACTGGACGGGCTGGCAAAGGGGTATATTGTTGATATGGCCTCAAAGGTTCTTCTGGAGCATGGAATTAAAAACCATCTTATAAACGCAGGCGGTGACATAAAAACATCAGGTTTGAGGGAAGACGGAAGACCATGGAAAGTAGCTATCCAGGACCCTGCAAAGAAAGACAATCATCTCGATGTAATAGAATTAACCGATTCTTCTGTAGCGACATCAGGAAACTACGAGAATTACTATGATGCGGAAAAAATATTCCATCACATTGCAAATCCCAAAACAGGATTTTCACCTGTTTTGAATTCAAGCGCTTCTATTATTGCTCCGACTGCCATGGAGGCAGACGCCCTGGCAACAGCTCTTATGGTCATGGCGCCTGACTATGGCATATCTTTTATAAATTCCCTTTCCGGACGTGAAGTTCTTATTATTAACCGGGAAGATAAACTGATAAAATCTTCAGGCTGGAAGAGTGTACCTGACTAGTCTGTCATTTCTTATCAGCCGCCAGTGTTTTGATACCGTCCTGAAAGAGCACTTCAATACGCTCAAATGAAGTCTCTGTCACTATACCTTTCCCAAAGGTTTTATGAGCAATAATATCCCCCTCGCTGTATGAAGCCTTCATGCTGTATGGAACCGGTGCCACGTGGCTATTTTTCGCCATTAATGCTTCATACTCTTTTTCAGGCGACTTTTTCCTGACGGGTGATTTTCTTTTTTTCGTGGTTTCAGCCTTCTTTTTTACCGGTTTGTATTTGTGTTCAAACCCGCATGTATGACATTTTACACGGTCAACAATGCCTTCAGCGTTATGTCTTACAACGATATGGTTCAGTTCCAGTTTACACCTGGAACAGATTGTTATTATATCTTTTGCGACCGGAGTGCGGTCAATATCATTTTCTATCATAAATAAACCCGGATAAAAAAAGCATCCTGCCACCGGTGTGTCAGGATGCCTCTGTAGTAAGTTAACGTATTTTAAAGCTTGGTTACGTTTTTTGCCGATGGGCCGCGCTGTCCCTGCTCAATTT
>JASFHE010000609.1:0-4281 GCA_050123415.1 Desulfobacteraceae bacterium
GGGATAGTAATCATATAGTTTTGTTTACCCTCGACCAGAGGAACCAGGGAATAGATACAGGAGTCTATAGGATCAAATTCGGAAGTCACATGGACTCCTTCCTTGTATTTTATCGCCATCAGTATGTTTCTGAGCTGAGCGTTGTTGGAATAAATGAAAATCACATCCGGTTCAAAGGTAGTATTCCTCAGGGGCGCCGTGAGGCACCCGATATATTTTCCGGCTTTAAAACATGGGAATGTCATATTCTTTGCCAGTTCCGGCTTTTCAAGAAAATGACCGAGGAACTTTGAGCCAGTATCGCCCAGAGCTTCCTTTATTTCCGGATCATCATCGAATTGAGGATTATATAATCCACCTTTCTTGAAAAAGTCGGGCTGTTCGACCAGCCCGTAACCGATGACCGGCGCATAGCACCAGTGGTCTTCTTTAAGCATTGCCACAGTTTTACCCTCGCGTCTCGTAAGAGAGAAAGCCTGACATTGAGCAATATGCTGATCCAGGTCTCTTTTAGGCCTTACAGCTTCTGCCGGAATTTCTTCCTCCTTTTGAATCATTTTTACGGCTACAGCGAAAGAATCCAGCCTCAAAATATCTTCAATTTCTTTACCGTAACTTCTGTATTCTTTAATCGCATCCATTTTAAAATCTCCATTTTTATGAATTTAATTTATAATAAGTGATTATTTAGTTTCTCGGTAACTTTACAAACTGATTATCCATTTGCCGTAAAAGAAATAAATTTTATATATTTTCTAACTTGATAACATCACATTTACGGAGTTATCAAGAAAATTATCTTTTCTCAAAATGCTACTTATTAAATCTTGTGACTACTTGTCTTGGTCTTTAAAGTAGTTCCCCCAGTTATATCCTTGAGGTATCAAGGAAAGATTTTAGGGAGTCAAATCTTATTTAACATGGGTTGTCTTGGTCCGCCCCCGATTCAATTCGGATAATGTTATTACTTTTCATTTTCCATTAAAGCCGGAGTAAAAATATGCCGAAAAAGCAATTAGGAGAAATTTTATTGTGATGATCGGATCGGTTTCAGTTTCAACTTTTGCTTATAGCCACTGCTCCCGGCAGGGACAGTGCATTTCCGGCAATAAAGAAGCAAAATCCGAAGCAGTAAAAGAACAGACAGAACAGTCGTTAAAAAAAGACGCTTTCTCGTCTGGTTCTCCAGAGGAATTGACCGAAGAGGAGAAACGGCAGGTTAGAGAACTTAAGCAGCGTGACAGTGAAGTACGTGCTCATGAGGCTGCACATATGGCAGCAGGGGGAATATATGTGCGGGGAGGTGCCTCGTTTACTTATCAGACAGGGCCGGATAATGGCCGATACGCTGTTGGCGGAGAGGTAAGTATTGATACCGCACCGGTAAATGGTGATCCGGAAGCAACCATAAGAAAGATGCAAACTGTGCGAAGTGCAGCGCTTGCTCCGTCCAATCCTTCCGGGCAAGACCGCTCGGTTGCAGCGAAAGCATCTGCCAGAGAAGCTCAAGCTCAACAGGAACTCGCTGAAGAACGTGCCGAGAAAGTAAAAGAAAATCGAGAAAAGCACTCAACTGTAGCATCTGAGTATAAAAAAACCGATACTCCATCAACTGAAAGTACCAGGCAAATTATTGATTTAGCTGTTTAGCTGATATTAGGACAATCTTCTCAAGAAGATATGTACCTTCCTGATATATTATCGATCAAAGAAATTAAGGGACGTACTTCAATTTATCAATTCAATTTAGCTTTGATATTTTGAAGTACGTCCCCTATTCCTATAAGCGCCTTCAGGTGCGATACTTTATTGTAACGTTGAAAAGTGAAAAGGGACGTGAAAACGTTCGTGCAGAGTGTGCATAGCTATTTCATATCACGTTCTGTACGAATGTCCCCCTTCAATACGTCCCCTATTTGTTCATGTAGGCTTTTTAGAACAGTGTGTATGTAAAAACATTCACCAGTTCAAAATCGATAAAACACCTTCTAATCCGGGCAATTGCCTGTTTAATGACGTATAGCCGGTGTAAGCTTTTCACTTCACTTGAATCTGTGTATTTTTTTATTTCAGGCAAAAAATACATGATTAAAATATACTGGTTTTGAAGTTTATTTTTTTCTTAAAAAAAATGGGGATTTTTTTCAATAACTTATATTGTAAATTAAAATAATTTTCCATTTGCATGTATAAATGTTCCACCTTTACAGGGTTTGTTTTCAAATTATCAATACTTCCGGCACACAAGTTGCTCATACCAATAAGGGGTTAAACTAAATTTTAATTTTTAAAGGAGAGAAACAGATGAAGAAATTGATAATTATTGCAGCGATCATCGCATTCATACCTGCTCTTGCAATTGCCGTTGAAAAGCCCAGTTCAAAAGAAACTAAAAAAGTAATGGACTATTATAACATCGGAAAAGGGGGCGGGGCAGTTCTGGTTGATTATACCTTGTGCCAGGAAATGGGAAAGGAAGAGGAAAGCAAAAATGAGTGCATACGGCCTTTTTCCGGAAATGATATCAAAGCAGGCGACGAGGTCTATCTGTGGATGAATTTTATGATACCGGTTGATGATACAGCCAATATTTATCTGTCATATACACGGAACAATCGAATAAGAAGAACTCAGGAAATCAAGCTCAATAGCGCCTTTCGATACAGAACATGGAAAAAAATCATTACGGACAAAGCTGGCCAGTGGACTATTCAGATTTTTCAGGAACTAGAGGATAAAGATATTGATTTAGGCTCGATAACCTATGCGGTAAAAGAATAATCCTTTGATTTATAATCCATTTGCCATTTATTTTTTTTGGACACGGTTGATGATGAAAATTCATAGGTGAGTAGTAGTGAGTAGCGTGAGATTATAGGACTGTCCCGCTTTATGGTTTGTTATCTCTGAAATGTCATACAGATTAATTCTTGACAATCTATTGTCATTATGGGGTATAATTTCTCTAAAAAACAAGAACCTATAGGTGCGCTTGCGCAAATGACCGTGTATAATTTTCACATTAGGACCGGGAGGAGTTAGATGGATGTAGTAGGAGTAGATATTGGATTCGGTTTTACAAAAGCTACTGATGGCAGAGAGTCTATCCTGTTCAAATCCGTTATAGGGGAAGCGACTGACATCCAGTTCAGGCTGCCCATAGTAAAGAGCGAGGCCGGCCCCTGCATGCATGTCGAGATGGATGGTCGGGTCTATTTCGTGGGAGATTTCGCGGAGCAGCACTCCGATACGCGAGAGTTTACCCTCGACCAGGAGAGGCTTCTTACAGTATTCAGCAAGGTCCTGACTATGACGGCCATAAGCAATCTTTTCGATAGCTATGCCAACGTCAATGTCGTAACCGGACTTCCGGTAGGCTTCTACAAAGAATATAACCAGCGTCTGATGCAAATGCTCAAGGGGATTCATGAAATCACCTTTCATAATGGCGACGGAACAAGCGAAAGCAAACGGGTTAATATCAACAACCTGAAGATTCTCCCACAGCCACTCGGCAGCTTTTTAAATCTGCTGATGAACGAATACGGTAAATTTACAAACCGTGAACTTGCCAGGCAAAAAATCGGCATCATCGATATCGGTTTCCGGACGACCGATTGTTGTATTTTCCAGGGGATGGAGTATGTCCAAAGAGGCAGCAGCACCTCCGATACCGGGATTTCCGAGAGCTTCAGGGCCATCACCAAAAAGTTGCGCGAAGAGAGCAATGTAGACATTGAACTGTACCGGCTTTACAAAGCCATCGAAACCGGATTAATCAAGATCCGGGGCAAAGAGTACAACATCTCAAAACTACGTGATAAGGTATTCGAGCATTCGGCCAGCATCATTGCCACCGATATTGCGCGCCTGTGGGCTGACGACTGGGATATCGATCTCATTATCATCAGCGGTGGCGGCGCCATGGAACTGGCGAAATACCTGCGCCCCTTGATTTCCGGCAACGTCATGCCTGTTGAAACCAATATTGACGCCCGCCTCAACAATGTTCAGGGCTACCTGAAATATGCACGCTATCTTTGGGGAGATGTCGAGTCGCCTGCAGAGTCGGAAAAAAAATAACGGCCTCGCCTGCCGTCACCGACTGTTGGTTTATAGGTCGTTAACCCAGTATGTAGGTTGGGTTATTAATCCAACCTACCTGCTATTCATCATTTCAGTTCACTACTGTCCGGTTAAGGAATTGCAAACACTCCTTAACATGTTGAAATAGTTTAATAATATCGATAAAAAAATTGTTATCGACTTGAAACTCTAATT
>JASFHE010000610.1:0-4281 GCA_050123415.1 Desulfobacteraceae bacterium
TGCAAAGGCGACTAAATTTCCGGGAACTCCAGAATACAATTTAGTCTTACCCTTATTAAAGGGAGCGCTCTCAACAAGATGCATAAAAACATGATCGGTCTTTACTTCAAGGCTAATTAAGCCCTGTATGATCTTTTCATTGTTGGTAATTGTTAGTTTATAGACATCTCTCTCCGGATGCTGTAACTCATATTTCCAGTCAAATTGCCAACCACTCTTTTTAGTAATAGTTTTTAAATCTGCTTTAGATAAACGGATTACCTCAGTTGGAAAACTATCTCCACTAATGGTATTTTTAATTGAGTTGGTTAACTCATCAATCTCAATATCAAATCCTATATGTTCTTTGTCTTTCACGTTATAAATTTACTAAAAATCAGGCAATTTATTGCTGAATCTAACATATAGTTTGGTGCAGTGATTGCTTTACCGCTAACGGTGGCAATAAGAAACGTAGGGCATTTCGAAGCTCCTACCTATCAAGTTACCAAACCGTTTATTAAATGTTATGTCGTTCAAATTTAGCACTTTCCGCCCTATGTTTTTTATTGCGTGTTACCAGCTGGCATTCCTATCAGTTCATAATTTGTACTTCTTCCTCCTGCTGCTTCTTTTTGCAATATTCCTTTATCAATCAAGTCATTAATATCTCTAACCGCTGAATCTTTGGAACATTTTGCAATTTTTGCCCATTTTGAAGATGTCAATTTACCGTCAAAGCCATCCATCAATTTATTCAATAATTTTCTTTGACGCTCATTTATTGCAGTATCAATATGTGTTTGCCAGAAATCCGCTTTGAATAATACTCTTGTTAGTATTGAATCTGTAGCTTTCAAAGCATTAATCAAACAGTTTAGAAACCATACTATCCAGTCGGTTACGTCTAAATTACCCTTTTGTGTTTTTTCTAATATCTCATAATATTGCTTCCTTTCTAATCGAATCTGTGCAGACATGCTATAGAAGCGTTGGCTACTTTTGTCAGACTGTGCAAGAAGCATATCTGTCAATGCCCTTGTTATCCTTCCGTTTCCATCTTCAAAAGGGTGGATAGTTACAAACCATAAATGTGCAATTGCAGCTTTAATTACCAAGTCAATTTTACTATTATTGAACCAATCTAAAAATCGGGTCATTTCTCTTTCCACCAAATTTGAATTAGGAGCCTCGAAATGTACTTTTTCTTTTCCCATTGCTCCAGATACAACCTGCATAGGTCCTGCAGTATCTTTTCTCCAATCAGCAACAGTTATTTTATACATTCCGCTTCTGCCTGTTGGAAATAAAGCAGCATGCCAATCAAAAAGTCTATCCGCGGTCAATGGGTCAAAACATTTTTGAGTTGCATCAAGCATCATTTCGACTACTCCTTCTACATTCCTGTCGGACTCAACTGCTCCTGCTATTTCCATTCCTAATCTGCGAGCAATTGATGAACGTACTTGGTCAGGATTAAGAAATTCTCCTTCAATCTCCGATGATTTTAATACATCAAGAGTCAAAGTGTCAAGCAGAGCCTCATTTCTCAAATCGAAACCTAATCTTTCCATTTTCCCAAAAAGTCTACCTTGTAAATTCCGTGCCTCACTCAATAAATCCAAGAAATCATTACTATTCCAAGTAAATTCTGGCCAATTGTCCTTTTGATGTATAAAAGCTTTCATTCAATGCATTATTTGCAACGAAAATAACCTTTATTCGTCGCAAATCAAAATTATTCGTTGCTTATTTTGCGTTAATTATTATCTTTATTCGTTGCACTATCGTCTACTTTGTCAAGTAGGCAAAGGGAATTTCACCCTAAGCCTCTCACAGAACCGTACGTGATAGTCTCCCATCATACGGCTCTTGTTATACAAAAGTATTAAGCGCCCTGAAAACCATGCTGCCAGTGGACGAATAGTCCGGGATAGCTTTTAGCCAGCTGTCGTATCCATCGCCCTGCTTTGTGCATGCTCCCATTGAAACGCTTATACCGATATACCGCCCACCTAATCAGCCGCCAGTGAAATATACGAAAAATACGTGCCAATTTGAATTTCCAAAACTTTCCGTAATAATTAAGCCAACCGCGAATCTTAGGATTAAACTCCTTTGCGATCTTGGTAATATCACTTCCTGTCCATAAATGAAATTTCGATTGACGTAGTACATTCGAAATCTTCTTTTCACTCTTGCGACTGATAGCGCAGTCGTATCCCAAAAACATCTCCCCATCTTTGTTCGATGTCGGCCGTGGTTGAAAACTAAAGCCCAGAAAATCAAATTGCACTGTAGTGAAACGGCCCTTCCGGTTCGCATTTTTGCAGAATACAATCTTGGTTTTCTTCTCGTTCGCTTGTAATTCACATGCTTGCAGTCGTTCCGTTATGGCTTGCAAAACCTCTTCTGCTTCGGCTTGGTGACGGCAATGCACAACAACATCATCTGCATAACGCACAAAAATTAGCTTTGGATAAGTCTGACTAAACCATTTGTCGAATGCATAATGTAAAAACAAGTTGGCTAGAAGTGGACTTATAACACCTCCCTGGGGTGTCCCTTTCCCATTCCGATAGCGCTTGTTTCCCGATTTGTCTTCAATGGGCGATGCCAACCAGCGGTTGATATACATCTTCACCCATTTCTCCGATACATGGCGTTCTATTGCTTTTTCAAGCAATTCATGCGACATGTTATCGAAGAAGCCTTTAATATCCATATCAATAACCCAACAGTACTCACGCACGTTCCTGCGAACCTGTGCTATGGCCTGATGGGCATTCTTCAATGGACGATAGCCATAAGACTGATCAGAAAACTCAGCTTCTAAACGGGGTTCAAGATAGCTCTTAATGACTTGTTGAGCTACCCGGTCGTTTACCGTCGGTATACCCAGTTTACGTTTCTTACCTTCGCCTTTGGGAATTTCTGCCTCAAGTACTGAAGATGGAAAATAACTGCCTGAACTCATCCGGTTCCATAGTATGTAAAGATTGTCACTTAGACGTTCTTCATACATCTTAAGGGTCTCACGGTCGATTCCTGCTGCTCCTTTGTTGCTCCGCACTTTCTTGTAGGCTTCCCAAACCATTTGTTTGGTAATCGGTACACTCTTTGTCGAAATCCCTTTATCCCTCCCCCGATTATTCAGGGTTGTTAATGGAAGTTCCAACTGTATAACCTCAGCCCTTCGCTCCACTCCCATTACAGAAGCTTCATCACTACTACGACTGAGTCCGCCATCATATAAAGTATCGGTGTTCGGCCTTACCAGTGTTTGCCCGGCTTGTGCCTTTCCCTTTGCAGCTTTATATGACTTCCTCTGTTCCATAAATAAGCCTAAATAGAAATCATGCCTCCTCTATGACGCCTGACGCATAGCCAGTAAACAGGTAACCGCTATACTTGTCCCCCGGCACAAGCAACCGATAGGTTTTGTCAGATTGTTCGTTTTCTCGACACTTCATCAGAGGTTCATTTTCATTCATCTTTTCTATTCCTACCTAATCCATCCAACTGGACTTTTTCCCCATCTGTTCAATACCGCCCGGTCACCCGGTTAGCACCGTGGGGTGGTTTGCTGGTCTGCCTGCACATTACCAGCGGAGGACCTTCCTCCATCTTATTTACAGCATCAAAACTCCCATATTAACTAGGAGCTTTGTTCAGAGCACACGCTTGCCACCAACGGTTTATGGTATGGTGTCGTGCGGGTGTACGAGGCGATTTCCTATCAGTTTACACTGACTTTTTTTACAAGCCTCAAACGCTCGAAAACCTCTGAAACCCGCATGCACTATACCATGTGTTATAAACTGTAAGCGCTATGCCAACTACAATTAATATTTACTGCTTTGTTTATTAAATGTGATTTCGTTTCAAATATTGGGTTGATACTTTTTAAAGACAGATAGCAATTGCAACAGTGCTTGCCAAGCGATCTGGCCGAGCCGATAGGCGAGGTGGCCAAAGTAAAACGGCTTTTCTTTTTAGTAATCCATAGAGTTACAGATGCTTTGTTTGCTATTTGGCACATTTTAAGATTAATGAGTTACGGTTTCTCGACAAATTGCACGCCGATGCCTTTTTATGGAACTACGAAAACATTCAATACTTAGAAGAGTTTTACTTCCACGCCGGAGGCAAGCTTATTTTCAATGAAAAGCTATCTTAAAAATGATCCTGCATAGCCAGCAAGCATTGAACGAAAATACCACTGTGTTTAATAAATTATCTATGTTAGTTATTTAAAAATTCTTACCAGCAAAGTAATTAAGACCTCTGCGCTTATTGTTT
>JASFHE010000611.1:0-4278 GCA_050123415.1 Desulfobacteraceae bacterium
GCACAGGAGACAGAATTGATACTCCTTGACGAACCGACAAGCAACCTTGATGTCTGGCACCAGATAGATGTTATGGAGATCCTGCGCTCACTTGTAAAAAAACAGAGGCTTACCGCGCTTATTGCCATACATGACCTGAACATGGCAGCCAGGTATTCGGACAGAATTATGATGATGAAAAAAGGCAGGATCATAGCAAACGGAACACCGCAGGATGTAATGACAGGCGGGAATCTTGAAACTGTCTACGGGATAAAGGCAAACGTAAAATTTACAGAGGATATTCCTTTTGTAATCCCCATGACCCGTATAGCAGCCAGGACATGATGATAATTCAGCCTTGAATGATTTAATTTTCTTTTAGAGGTAGTTAAATGAAAACAAAAAATACAGTTAAATCTATTTTCAGACATATTATATTCGTTTATGCATTTTTTGCGCTTTCAACTCCAGCCAGTGGCATTGATAAAAATGTATCATCCGGGATTTCCGCTGCACAGTACAGGGTCATTACGGACATGGGAGGCAGAAAGGTCAAAATTCCGGTTAATATCTCAAAGGTTCTCAGCACGTCTCCCCCTCCTACGACATTTATCTACATGCTGGCCCCTGAAAAGCTCGGAGGCTGGGTGGCTGCGCCTTCAAAGGATGCCGGCAAGATACTGCCAAAGGAATACCATAAGATCCCGACCTTCGGCTGGGGGAGAGGCGCAACAAACTATGAATCATATATTGCAGCAAAACCGGACCTGGTTTTTATCGGCGTGGAGGTGAAACTGGATACTTCAAGGGCAGAGACAGTACAGGAAAAATTCGGAAGCATCCCCGTAGTAGGCATAGAAAACAGCAGGAACGCCCTGGGTTATGCAAATACCATCAGTTTTATGGGAGATGTGCTTGGCGTTCCGGACAGGGCAAAGGCGCTGAACGATTACTATCTTGGAGTTCTTAAGGAAGTGCAGGACAAGGTTGCAAAGATCCCGGATGATAAACGTACACGCATATATTACGCAGAGGGCAACAACGGCCTTTCAACAGATCCGAGCGGATCATGCCATTCCCAGCTCATTGATATCTGCGGAGGCAACAATGTTGCAGTATGCACTACATCGTCAGGCTCAGGTATGACTAAAGTAACTATGGAATCGTTACTAATTTGGAAGCCGGATGTAATTATCACAACAAGCAGAAATTTTATGAACCTGGTTTATGAGGATGAAAGCTGGAAGATGATTCCGGCAGTTAAAAACCGGAATATCCATCTTACCCCCAGTAAACCCTTTAACTGGTTCGACCGCCCGCCGGGAGTAAACCGGATTGTAGGCATTCCGTGGACAGCGCATATCCTCTATCCGGATCTTTTTTCCGAGGAGTGGTTTAGAATAAAAGCAAAGAAATTTTATTCGCTTTTTTACCATTATAATTTGACGGATAACGAACTTATTACTTTGTTAAGTGGAGAAAATACAACAATATCAGGGAGAGAAAACATTGGAAAAAAATAAAGATGTCAAAAACTGGATAAGCTATTGGGGATCACATAAAGGCACTTTCGCTCAGATGCCGGACATCGAAATGGCAGAGAAGTGGAATTCACAGTGGGGACGTACCGAAACCGGTATTTCAAAGAAATTGGCCCCCGGCAAAAAAAAGAAACGAATGAAGGATATATTCGAGTTACTGGATGAGGCTGGATTCAAAGTAAAGGGTTCCAGGATACTCGATATCGGGTGCGGTCCCGGAGCCACATCCATTCCCTTTGCAGAGGCCGGTGCGAAGGTTACGGCACTGGACATATCTTCAATAGCCCTTGATCGTATCCAAAAATATGCAGATAAAAAAAGCTTGATATAGAAACTATAGAAAGCTCCTGGTGGTCTGCAAATATCGATAAGCTAGGATTAAGAAACAAATTTGATCTGGTTTTTGTAACCAGTACACCTGCAGTAAGAAACGCGGAATGTTTTGACCGCATGATGCAATGTTCAAAAAAATACTGTTACTACAGCTTCTTTATTAGAAATCACGGTCACTCACAAATGTTTTATGATGAAGAGCTTCAGAAAATTATTAAAAAGACAGGGAAAAAGGAAGTCTCAGCAAAGAGTTCTCCCTTTATCAACGCATTCGTTTATGTCTACCTCATGGGCTATCGCCCTTTTGTACGCATTAATCATAATAAAAGAAACATATCAATGCCCTGGGAAGAGGCTGCCGATCGTACGATAAAATCCCTTGAACGTTCGGGTTCATGTACCGCCGCCACAAAAAGAAAAATCCGGGAATATTATGAAACATCTGCGGTTTACGGAAAATATAAAGCCAGACACAACGGTTATTCGGGCATGATGGTCTGGAAGGTGAAGTAATAAAATAGAATAAGACAGGCAGGGAGGATGGAATTGAAGGAAGAGAATCATAAAAAAATGAATGTAATGAATTACGACAGAAGGGCACTGAGCATTGACAGCCCCATGTACGCATATTATGCGAACAAGATAATGGAAAAAACAGGGGTAATCAGGGGAGTCTGCGTAGATGCCGGATCGGGCGGAGGGTATCTCGGCCTGGCCCTTGCCTGCATTACAGACCTTGATTTTATTTTTCTTGACCTGTCTGAAAAGATGCTTGAGAGGGCTGAATACAATATTAAAAATGCCGGTCTTCAGGGAAGGGCAAAGACACTCCATGCCGATGTCCACAAGATACCTATGGAGAATGAATCTGTTGATCTTGTAATAAGCCGCGGTTCCATACCTTTCTGGAACAACCCCGTAGCGGCGCTTGGTGAGATGTACAGAATTCTGGCTCCCGGAGGAAAGGTATATGTTGGGACCGGCCGGGGCACGCAGGAAGTGCGGGAGCAGGTTGAAGCAAAGAGAAAGGAGATGGGCGAAAAACTCCATGAATGGAACAAAAGTCCCCGTCGCAGAAACGGGATGAACTGTGATTATGACGGGATACAGAGCAGGATAAACATTGTGAACTTTAAATTAAACAGGGGTGAAGACGGTTCATGGATACAGATGTGGAAATAGGAACAGGTTCCGAAGCGTTGTCTGAAAGTGAACCTGCCATGAAAAAGGGGCCTCTGCCGGCAGAAAATAATGAGGAAAACTATATTTATGAAGGAAGCTCCGTGCATATTCTTAATGAGGCCACAGGAATCCTTGAAAAATATTATGAAAGGGAAATCGAAAACCTTGTGATAGAGCGTCTGGTTGTGGGAGTGTTTTTTGTGGGAGTAAAGCTTTCCAATGGGTATGGCGGAGTTGCCTACTCACCCCCCGGGGTAATTAAAAATGCCGGAAGAAGAATATTAAAGGAAAACATCCCGCTCATACGCGGTACGTCCGCCCTGGAAGCAGCACAGGGAGGGGCGCCGGGTCCCTTTTCCGGGATAATCAGGCTTGCAACACTTAATGCCCTGTCCGTGCCTTTTTTTGAAGACGGACGCTATGCTGTTTATAATGACAGTGACCTTTCGGATACAAAAGCGCTATTTAAAAATCGCAGGGTGTGCATGGTAGGAGCAATTATCCCGCTGCTGAAGCGCTTAAAGGATCTGGAACCGGCAGAGGTGACAATAATAGACCGCAAAGAGGCAACCCAGGCCGAAGCTGAGGCCGGATACGGGAGATTTGTCTCTCCCAAATATACTGCCGAGAGTCTTGCATATTGTGAAACGGCCGTATTTACAGGCGCAGCTATTGCAAACGGGTCGATCCAGGAGCTTATCGGTTTTGTGCCTTCGAATGCGGCAATCGCGGTGGTAGGCCCCACAGCAGGGTTTATACCCGAACCCCTCTTCCGGCGCAATGTGGCAATGGTAGGGACAGTGGCTGTTACAGACAGTGACCTTGCACTTGAAATCCTGGCCGAGGGCGGAGGAGGATACCGGCTTTTCGGGAGTTGTGTCAGAAAAATAAACATCATTAACACCGATCGTATGAGATATCTGGGGTTGGGAAACGATTGTTAGAAAGTCCGGAGGATACATGAGCAAAAAATATTTTGCCGAATATGAAACGCTTATTGAGGAAGCCCGTAATTTTCATGGAGGAATCTGTGCAGGAATCATAATTGGGACACGGATGACAATGATAGGGTTAGAGCGAATCGGGATCACTGATCCTAAAAATGCTGACAGGAAAAAGCTGATGGTTTTTGTAGAAATCGACCGTTGCTGCGCTGATGCAATTACTGCCCTTACAGGATGCAGACCCGGCAAGCGTACAATGAAGGTATATGACTATGGGAAAATGGCAGCAACATTCC
>JASFHE010000612.1:0-4268 GCA_050123415.1 Desulfobacteraceae bacterium
TCAAAAGCGGTAATTCTTTTTTCTCCGAGATTAAACACCGGTTCAATCAGAATATTTCCGATTCCGCCGCCTTCAAAATTTTCAGGATCCGTGATTTTCATGCCGGTTATTTTTTCAACCTCGTCGATCGATCCGGCGTACCGTTTTGTGTGATCCGGATAAAGAATTCTAAAAAACATTGGTTTATGTTTGCTCATTGTCTTCTCCTTTCAACTAAATTATCTCTGGATCAGCGTTGCCAATTCTAAGATCAATATAAAAAAATATGCAAATAATTGAAAAATGACAATGCCATTTAGATTTTGTAGTATGCTTATGTAACCGAAACAGCTGGACACCAATGCTGTATTCATTCCAAAGAGTTCCAAATTCAATATTAAAGTATTTTCGTCTTTCAAATAACTCTTTAATCTTTATCATTGCCTTCATGCGTTCCTCCTTAAAAATTCCGGAACCACATATTCAATAGCATAGTCAGTATCAGTAATAAGCCCCAGGTCAAGAAGCACCTCACCCCAATAATCCCGGTCGTCTGTTCCATGATCAGACGGATCTCCGGAAAGCCTATTCATAATATCTTTTCCGTCAAATTCGGCAGACAGCAGAATATTATCTTCGGCGTCCGGGTCGGTTAACATATGATGATCAACCAGGATTTCAAGCCGCAATTCGTGTTTCCTGAACGTAAGAGCATGTGTTTCTGTTGTTTTGTTAAGATGATACATAATTCCCCCTATCTGATTCGTGCAGCATAGATATCAATACATGCCGCTCTTCCGCAGACATGTTTTTTGATTTTCTTTTCAGCATATACAGGACTTCGTGCTGTTGTTCTGTTCTGTTTTTTGGCAGTTTGTTGTATACGCGGTTCCCGTCAAAATAAGCGTCCTTTTTTAAATACGCCACTCCTGTTTTGTCTTTTTTGTTATACAACTCAAAAAGCGATATTTGAAATAATGTATATAATCTTTGAAATTTTGATCTGTCAATCCACCATTTCCGTGTATTGCTGTGCCATCGATTGTATTCTTTGTTTTGTTCCGGCCATGTTACGTCCACAGCATGCCCTATATCAGAGATCATTTGCCATCCTTCCCGGACATTAACACGTAACGCCCACAACGGCAATTTTGACATGTCAGGGATCTCGTATACTTTCACGTTAACCTCTTCCCGGACTTCGGACCGGCTTTGTAGTTTAATCCCCGCCGGAGCGGGGACCCGTCACTAAATTTTTTAGTTACGCCATTCGCCTTCCTTTTTCAACCATTTCGGATCTTACGTTTTTAACATGTTTTCCATCTTTCGATGTCAATACAAGATCGCCATGGTTGTTAACGATCCGGGTTCTCCATTTTGTGATGACCAGAACCCATATACTCATGTTTGAATTCTTCATCCGGCAGTGAATTTCCATTCGCTGGTTTCAAAAGAAAATCACCCTGCTGTAGTACATTTTCAGCCCCGATCCCGAGTTTCCGCAATCTCTGGCGAATTTTATCCGGGTCACAGGTCATCCATCCTTTTGTCGCCGGTGCACGGTGAACATATACGTGACCGGAATCTCCGACAAATACGCAGGAACAAAATTTCTGTTCCCCAGAACATTTGTAATTTTTCCAGTTTTTGCAGGATGCTGATCCGGTAATCAAAACAGCATCGCATTCCTTGTTCTGCCGGATTTCGATTGTATCCGTTCTGCCCGTTGCTTTTTTCTGATAACCGTCACTGTGCTGAGTAGTCACAGTCACGATACTGTCTTTCCCGTTCTGTTCAATTTCAATTGTCGGGAAAAAATCCTTCGCAGTGTTCCAATTTCCAACAGCGTCAAATTCACTTCTCATTTTGTTGATAGTCATACTATCCTCCAGGGTTAAGGTTCCTCAACCATAATTTTAATACCGGATATTCGCCAGTATTTTTGCAACTTCGTTGATCGCTCCGGCGCTTATGTATTTCCGGGCGATATCAAAATTAACGTTCCCGTTCAGTTTCCGTGCCAGGAATTTAATATCATGTTCTTTGGCGTCGGCCTTGTCCCAGTTTCCATTTTCGCAATGATTTGTAAAAGTGAAAACTGCCATTTCAAAAAGGGCTTCAATGGAAACATCTTCGGAGTCAGCATCCAAGTTCCAGACTGCGGTATAAAACGGATGCGCGGCGGCGTTGACAATATCAAGACCAGGTTTTCTGATAAACAGTTCAGGATTTTCCGGTTCAAAAACCATCATGTCAATATCATCGGTAAACCGGTCTGATCCAAGCTGCTGTAATTTTTTTCCGCCGATTAACTTCATCTCAATTCCTCCTTAACCTTATATTATAAGTATACTACACTGTTGTATTCTTGTCAAGAGAAATATAAAAATATTTTACTTTTTTTAAAAAATAACTATAAAATACTTAACCTTTGTGTAGCAGTTTGTACATATCAAGAAGGGAATATATGATCTTTTCCGGGTTCGGTTTTCTTACGCCCTGTTTCCAGGATTCGATGACCGTTCTTTCAGAGTATCCGGTCAATTCGCAAAAGGTTGCTATCGGCATAACGTCCTTGATATCGTCAACGATTGTTCTTTCTTTTTTCATTTTACACTGCCTTTTTTCTGGACTCGTCCATAATCAAAATTAAAATCGATCCTAAAGAACTGATAAAATCAACAATGACGGCGGGAATGCTGATAATAATAAATTGCAGCCAAAAAACAGGGACCTTTTTAAATACACTATGGAGCCAATCGAAAAAAGAAATTTCTTCATTTTCTTTTTTTGTCTCATTTGCGTATTTTGATAGCTCCGTTTTTTTGGAAAGCAAATCCGCGTAAATTATTTTCCTTTCTTCTGTCAAACTCTTAAGCTCGTTGTTCAGCTCCGCTCGTTCGTCTTCCGCGGCATTAAGCCGGTACCGTTCATTGTTATATAATGTTTCCTGCTCTTTTGTTCGTTCAATCCCTGTCAAAAAAGAAACGGAATCCAGGTGGTTTTTTATCTTAATGTTCTTTTGCCGGATCTCTTCTTTTTTCATTTCAATTTCCGTGTCCTTAATTTCGAGCGCTGTCTTTATTTCGCTTTCCTCTTCTTTCAAGATCGTAAATTGCTCGTCTTTATTTTCATTGCTCATTTTTATTTCAATTTCTCTTTTTTGATTTTCCTGAATAGCAGTGTACTGCACGGAAATTGTACTTGTTATTGAAAAAGAAATGGCCGCGAACCAGAGTAAAAGAGTCAATACAGCGAGAATAAACTTCCTGTACGCCGCGCAGATTTCCGCAATGGGAGGGGCCACGGTTAAAAAAATAACTGTGATTCCGGAGCCAAGAAACGCGCCAACGAGTCAAAATAAGCGGTTAAATATTTCCGTGTGAATTTAAAGGAGAGAAAAATACACGCGGAAATAATAATCATTAAAAGGATCTGGATAACCGGGATTATTTCAACAAACCGGTTGTTGATGTTCGGTCCTTTTTTTGTTCCGCTGTTTTTCCCGGTGTATTCCTTGAGCAACAAAAACGCTTTTTTAAACGGCACTTTGTACTCTTTTTTGTACTCAAAAAATTTAGGGAGTCTTTTGTATTTTCGGATCAACGTTATGATGTTTGTCCTTTCCTGTTCCGTCATTTTATCGCCTTCCTTGCATGAGAATAATATAGATTTTTTCAAAGTCAATGTCTTTAAAATCATTGAAATAGACGCAGCCTGTTTCAAGCTCGGAAAAAGAATAGGATTCTTTTATGTTTTCATTCTTAAAAATAAAGAACCTGTCCGCAATCAGTAACATCAAAAAAACGTCCGTTCCTTTTGTCAGTTTTAAAAATACTTTTGTCCAGGCCAGTTGTCCGGGACGGAAAGGAATTTTAATTTGTGTTGTGGCTCTCTTCGGGAAGGCGTCAATTTTCTTGAGCTCTATAAAGGACAACGTCTTTCCTTTTACGATTACGTCAGGAAATCCGATCCCGTTTCCATTTTCAACGGATTCAAATTCAATCGCCTTGTCCTGCATTCCGTTTTGAAGCGCATACAGGATGTCTTTTTCAACAAAGTTTTTCTTTTTCATAGTCTTCCATTTCTCCCCATGATTTACCGATTTCCGCTTTCGCCATGACCGGGACTTTTAATTTATAACAATTCTCCATTATATAGGTCTGTTCTTCAAAGGCTTCCGCTCCCTCTTTTGTTCTCGGGATACTGACATTCATTTCGTCGTGGACCGGAAAATGCGGAACAAGAACATTATAGATTCCCGCTTCATGCCCTTGCAACATGGCCTG
>JASFHE010000613.1:0-4265 GCA_050123415.1 Desulfobacteraceae bacterium
TGCCAGGGTAAAGGACAGTCTCTGTTTTTTGGATATGAGCCTCATGAAATATCATTTTTTCTATCAGGTTGGAAAGATGCCAGAAGACTTTTAAGCCATGAGAGATTTTTTTCAATATTGTTTCGATATAAGACTGCGCGAATAGTATCCGCCCCCAGACAACCGGTCAATTGGCAAATCCCGGGGACCTCAAGTCGAAATAAAGGCTTTGGAAAATCTGCATAATAGTCCAGATTGCCCTTATTATCAAGAAACGCGATAAAGGAGTTATTAATTGACTGGTACAGTGTGATTTCATAAATCATTGAACCATCAAAGCAGTCCTCCACTTTTTCAGCTGTCTTCATTCCATTCATGTTAGCACTTGCTCATATCTGTTATCTGTAATACGGCATCGGCAACCGCATCAGCATCTTTCATTTCATTAAAAACTGAGAAACTAACGCGAACAGTACCTTCTTCAGTATTGAGATGATGATGAATTAGCGGTGCACAGTGCAACCCGGATCTAAGAACAATACCAAAAGCGGATTCCAGGATATATGCTATCTCCCCCGGAGAAGCGCCGTTAATCACCAAACTGATTACAGCTAAATGTGACCAGGAGTCCATAGGGCCGACAATACGTATGCCTGAATGATTCAGGAGATGATGCCTGGTTCGTTCACAAAGACTGGAAACAGTATTCTGAATATTATCAATACCAACTGTAGTAATATACTCGATTCCGGCAGCCAGAGAAACAATCCCCGGTAAATTCAAGGTTCCTGCCTCATATATCAGTGGACGATCAGGCGGTTGAATTAACAGATCGCTTCGCACACCTGTCCCGCCGATAATTAGTGGCTGAAGAGACAATTCCTGTGAGATATAAGCCACACCTATTCCCGGCATTCCAAACAAACCTTTATGGCCCGCGCATACCAGGACATCAGGTTTTATTGTTTTGATAGAAATCGGGAGATATCCGGCAGACTGAGAAGCATCAATAACACTGATTACGTTATTTTTTCTACAGATATGACAAACTGCGTCTATATCTTGAATAGTCCCTGTAACATTTGATACATGAGAAAGAAATACAGCTTTAGTGTTTGGCTTGATGGCGGCTTCAATGTCAGCAGGTGAAACATGCCCTTCCTGATCACACGGGACAATCTCAAGTTCGATATTTTTTTGATTTTTCAAGCGCACCAACGGTCGAAGAACTGAGTTATGTTCGATTGCCGATGTTATGACATGACGCCCGGACAAATCCAGGCCCTGGATAATCAAGTTTAAGGATTCAGTAGCCCCGGAAGAGAAAAACAGATCTTCAGGATTGGTGATGCCTAAAAAACAGGCAATCTTTTTCCGGGCTTCGTTAACAATATCCCCAGCTTCACCAGTAGAACGTCCCGGCTCAGAAGGGAAACTTTCAAACCAATTATTTACAGCTTCTTTAACTGCATCCGGTTTTGGAAATGTAGTAGCCGCATTATTACAATAAATCATTTCCATTCATTAATCTGATTGAATTCCAACTACGAAATGTTCCTTTTTCACACTTCAGGTTCAATCTTCCTGATTAGCCATAAAATATATTATTTTCTATCCTACTTAGTGCCCATCCAAAAACTAAAGTTTTTATTCGGTAGCTGTCAGCACTCAGCGTTCAGCTTTCAGCTTTCAGCAAAAGGCTTTTAAAATAAAGACTTAGCTGAAGGCTGATAGCTGACCGCTGAAAGCTCCATCCAGAAATTGCCTCTTTCTGGATGGGCACTACTTGGGCGTCACTACAAATTCGCCATAGGAACTCCCCATTTCTATACCCCGGTTCTGGACGCATTTAAATGTACCATATCCGTTCGGATAGGGTTTTCCATATCCGAGGTCCATAAAGGCCCTGGACACTCCTTTGATCATATATGCGCATGGCTTCTGCAACTCATAGGTATCGGCGATTTCTGCTTCATAGTAATCATGGGCATGAATCACCATTTTACTATTCGGGATTAGTTCAACTATTTCTGCGTTTGCCCAGCCCCAGGCTGTAAAAACCGCAAAAGCACCATGCAGAATATCTTCGGGCTTTTTTTCAATCATAGGACCGACAATAGATTCGAATTCTTTTGAATTTATGATCCCCCAACCGGTATGGTACCCGCATTCACCGGCAGCCCTCTCAAGCCCCTCTTCTATCATTTCAAAATCTTTTTTACCGGCGGATTTCAGCATTTTTTCGGAAAATGTGTTCCAGAAATTAGTTGGTAAAAATTGTACCAGGACATTAAATGCGGGTATCATACCATCCTGGTTTCCTTTAACTTTAATTTGAGACAGCAGCTCAATTGCTTTTTTTCTATCTATAGCCATGACAGGCTCCTATTTTATAGTCACTTCAAATTCGGAAACCGATTCTCCTTTTACAATACTTCGCACTTCATTAATACGGTAAGTTCCAATGGATTTATCATTAATCGCGGAAAAGGCGGCCGCAATATAACCCTGCCCAATAAAATTAACCGAATATTTCTCTTTCTTCCACTTCTTGATCCAACCTTCATCCACATGGGAATGCTTCATTACTGCCCTGCCGCCATCAGATGACAGGCTGATGGAAAGCAAACCTAATCCTGCTAACGCAAAATACTGCTCAGCGATTGCACGGCGGTCATCCACAGAACTGACATTCTCTACAATAAAATATTTT
Organism: Desulfobacteraceae bacterium; assembly: GCA_050123415.1. Classification (GTDB taxonomy): domain Bacteria; phylum Desulfobacterota; class DSM-4660; order Desulfatiglandales; family HGW-15; genus JAAZBV01. The sequence continues at coordinate 2,693 of JASFHE010000613.1, forward strand.
GAAAGTGTCAGATAAGCTGCCTCTTCCATTGATTCAGAAAGGAGCTTTGGACCGCCAAGATATTTGGTATCCATAGCTAATTTCGTGAAAAGTGTGGCATAGTGATGACAATGCAGTACCGAGCTCTCATCATTCACATATTGCAAACATTTTTCGGGATCAAACCTTTGTTCGAATTTGCATTCAATTGTCATTTTCTTTCCTCAAAAAATTTCTCGTATTTATATTAATTTTCCATATTTAATATCGCCCTTTTCGATCGAATGGCAATTCTGCCCAATCTGTTCAATGTATCCTGCATACGATACTTATCCTTGTTAATATAGCTGATGGCTTCTACCACATCTGTAGTAATACCGTCTAAATTCCTGATTGTGCCTTCTATTTCATGATTAGCCTGTACCTGGTTCTGGATTGCAGATTTTAATTCATTACTAATGCCTAACAGGGAATTACTGGATTTACTGAGTTCCTCAGCCGCTAGAGACTGTTCATTAATAGCATGGGAAATATCCTGGCTTAGCCTGGTACTCTGTTCTATGTTTTCCACCAGGGAGCCATATCCTTCCAGGGCATCCTTTGATAATTCTCCGGATATCTCAACGGCTTGAAGTGTTTCAGATACAGTATTGGAAATTTCTTTTGCATTTTGATCGGTCTGATTGGCAAGGTCCTTTATCTCCGATGCCACAACAGCAAATCCTTTACCCGCTTCTCCTGCTCGAGCCGCTTCTATAGTGGCATTAAGTGCAAGAAGATTTGTCTGGTCGGCGATATCCTGTATCATTTTTATTATATTATTTATTTTTTCCGAGGCCTTTTCAATTTTGCTGATGGATTCAACAGTCCCCTTTATACCTTCTTCCCCTTTTCTTGATATTTCCATCAATGTGTTTGCTACAGCTTCTGCTTCTTTCGTTCGATCGGCAACATCACCAATTGAGGTGGAAATTTCAGTGATGGATGCCGAGAAAGTCTCTACAATATGCAGCTGTTCCTCCATGTTGGCATTAATCGAATCTACCGAAGTAATCAATTCGGTAACGGCAGCCGTACTTCCATGTGCCGCGTCTTTTTGATCTGACATCAAGCCAAGAACTTTTTCGATTGATATAATAACTCCACTGATAACAGAGACAAAATACCTGAATGCCTTTTCCAGTACATTAATATTCATGGAAAGATCATTCTCTATCATACTTCCTGCCCTGTCCTTATGTTTCGAACCTTCTGCCAGATAACTGGAAACATAGACCACTATAAAAACAATAAAGCAATAAGACAAAAGATTAATCCGAATTCTATGCAGAGCGATAAAAACTCCCGTTAAAATGATTGCCGTAAGTATCCTTCTAACAAATTGATTGTTTAGAAAAAATTTTCTTATCATTTTAATTTCCTTTAGCAAATTTATTGATAAAAATATTAACTTATACATCTTAACCAAAGGCCAACGAAACTTTTAATGTAAAACAATACAGTGATATCCGGTTAGGTTTTTGCACCTAATCGGTGATGTTCTTGTTCTTTGAAAAAATATGAGTCGGCAGAGGAATCAGAGGCCCTCAGCTCA
>JASFHE010000614.1:0-4256 GCA_050123415.1 Desulfobacteraceae bacterium
GTAAGACTCCTGAACCTGATCTTGTCAATTGCATCAGATGCGTTAGAGACCAACTCTCTTAGAAATATTTCTTTATTGGAGTAGAGAGAGTTAACAATGAGGTTCAATACCTGCTGAACCTCTGCCTTAAATTTTCTTGTCTGTTTCTTTGATTTTGCCATATCTTTAATTCCCTATTCTGTTTCTTCCTCTCTAATAACAAGATGACCCCAGCCATTCAGATCTTTAAGGTCAATATCAGCGATACATCTTACCTTCACATAATTTAAAGTTAAATTTCCTTCGACATGTACTTTCCCTGTTTCTTTTTCAAAATCAGCTTTATCAAAACTACTCTTTTCTTTATCAAGTGGAAAACCAAGCTCTGTCCCGCCCCTGGTATCCGTAAACTTTACATGTACATATTCACGGTCGATTGCTTCTTTAAAGAGCTTCACGGTCTTTTCAGGTCTCAGTCCTGCCTCTACCGGATGTTTATCTTCGGAAAGGAATTTAACCAGGTCGTCCCTTGGATCTTTGGGTTTTTTTCTTAGTTCTTCGAGTTTTTTCTGGTGTTCCCTTTCAAGTTCAGGACGACGTCTCTCCATTTCTGCCATTTTTATTCTTAAACTTAACGGCCGCATATCTGTCCATACCTGACCTACATAATCAAGACAATCCTGTTTAAGGCCGCTTTTCCCAACTGTTGTCCATCCAAGTGGGATTTCTTTATAATCCGGCCAGATCGAATACTGCTCTTCATGATTAAGAACTACATTATAAATAGTTTTGTCTTCTTTTGCTTCTTTATACATAACTTTCCTCCATTTATATAACTTAAAAGTATTTTATACCTGGACTTCATTTTGTCCGTCTATATACCTTTCCACCTTCTCCTGTTTTCCATCGTCTTCTTTTATTACAATTACACGATCGTATTTACTCTTATTCTCTGCGGCGCATTTCTTCGCCCCATCTGCATCAGAAAATTCCTGTGGTGTACCATGTGGATCAATTGGTAGAGATTCCTTCCCATCCTCTGAAACCTTTGGTAAATTGTGCATATAAACCTTGTAATTTTCCATAAAAAACTCCTTTTATATAATTGTTAAATATTATAATAACGATAAACATAGTCACCATTTCCTTCTACAGCCAAACCTGCGGTATAGCCCTGAGAGGGCATAAGCTGACTTATCGTCCAATTATTACTTGTATTTGTATTTTCCTTATTAATAATCACTTGGGGTGGATCATATGAAGACATGGAAAACTCAACTTTCTCCAAACCTCCAATTCCTTCACCAGTAGCCTTCAGGTATGCTTCTTTTAGAGTCCAGAGATCGAAAAAAGTATCAATTCTGTGATTCGAAGATAAAGATTTAATTAACTCGTATTCATAAGGGGATAAATAATGTTTTGCAATAGACGCCAAATCAGTATTGGATCGTTTGAACTCAATATCAACGCCGATTGATCGGTTAAATGTTATGGCTAAAAGCGCAAGCTCATTCGAGTGAGACAAATTAAAACACAAAGGAGTATGATTTTTAAAACAAGCTAAAGTCGGTTTTCCTAATGGTCTATAATTGAACTGTATTTGACCGGGATCTAAATATAAGTATTTACTAAGGACTTTACGAAGCATGCCATGGCGAGCTATGTAGCGTCGTCTATGTGTATCAAAATGAAAACGATGGGCTTTGGCAAGTTCATCATCAGAAAGTATCGCCTCCATTTGCTGGATTTGCATTGATGACATATCAAGATGAATGCACCACACATGGACCTCACCATTAACAGCCTTTAGTCCCGGTGGAGGAGACGTCCAAATACATTTAAGTCTAGTCCAGGTTTCATCCATGGATTTTGTTGGAATATCCTCTTTAACCTGGTGCATATCCAATTAATGCATGCAATGAATTTCTTACAACATCCGACATCATTAAGTTCAATATAAGAGTAAAGCTCCGCATCTTGAATTACAGACACTAATTCAATTTAATAGAAAAAATGCAATGATTTTCCAACGTTACTGGTCTTTGTGTTATGTTTGGAGAAAGAATCAATGAAAAGACTATTGGCTTGAATTTCACATTAAGGTAGGTTACAATACCATAAGTCTCGGCGTTTATCTCCTCTACAGATAACGTTGGGAATAGGCCTTAGCAAATAATGCCCTATTTGCTAAGGCTGCTCTTTTGAAAAGAGCAATAATATATTTCAGTTCATTTATTATACTTTTTTACTGCTTTTAGATAGCCTGTTAATTACCCACCAATGAAAAGTTTTCTCATATGAAAATAGTACTCTTTCATCCATGTGAAAATAATAAATAATCAGAAACTAAATAATTTGGAAAAAAATATACTTTAAGAGATAGTTAGCCTGCTTCCTCTACAAGCAAAATGATCAGACCAGATTTTAAAGTCATGCCCAACTTTAAAATCATTTTTAAAATAAAAACTTCAGGCGTTTATCTCCTCGTCTAGTTTTAAGAAACAGAGAAGAAGACATTTTATCATTTAACACGACCCTCCCGAAGTCTTCAATGATAAAGAGCAAACGAAATGTATGTAGATTTATATCTAAACCCAAAATTAATGTCAAGAGTATTGTTGTTTATTTTCGTTAAATGATTATTAGGGGCACAGGCTATTTTAGTAGTAGATTTTTCAATGTAATGTGTTGCTCGTTTGATTTTCCACACTGCTATCTCAATCAATATATCTAAACGGGAGAATTCCCCACTCAAGGACAGGTTTAATTCTACTTTGGGGATCATAATGACTTGATTTTAAACATAAAAAGACTATAATGCTTTTCATTGAGATTGTCTTGGGTCGTTGTTAAAACCGACGACAGCGACCTTTAAAAAAAATAAATCACGCAAGGAGAAGCCCGATGACAGACTTACAGTGTTGGCGGGCCTCGCCCGTCAACTTTTATCCTTTAATGGGAAGTATCACCTGTTATTTAAGCGACACACATCAAACTTAGCTGACCGAGCGTTCCAGTATCTGAAAGGCCTGTTTCAGGCAGATAAAAAGAATATGGAAAGAATGGAAGAGAAGATACCTGATGCAAAATATGATCTTCTCCAATATTTTATATCTGATTCCGGTTGGGCCTATGGCCCTGTAAATGATCAAATAGCAAGAGATGCAGATAAGTATCTCGGAGGCCACTATGACAGTGCCCTATACATAGACGAAACCGGATTTCCGAAGAAGGGTGAGATGTCAGTTGGTGTAGCCCGTCAATGGTGCGGTCAGTTAGGTAAAACGGACAACTGTCAGGTTGGAGTATTTGCAACCCTCGGCCATAATCGATTTTCCACACCCATTGATTTCAGGCTTTATTTGCCTAAGGAGTGGAGCAACGACAGAAAGCGCTGTAAGAAAGCAAAGGTTCCAAAAGAACATATGGAATTTAAGAGTAAGGCGGAATTGGCTCTCGATATGGTTTTTGATGCCAGAGAAAAAGGGATTCGGTTCAATTGGGTAGGCTGTGATGGTTTTTATGGAGACAAGCCGGAGTTTCTACGCAAGCTTGCCGACAAAGGTGAAGTTTTCATGGCTGATGTCCACAAAGATCAACGGATTTACCTTGAGGACCCACAACCAATAGTCCCCAATAAGAGAACTGGCAAAGGTCGCAAACCTAAAAATCCAAAAGCACAAACAGATCCCATCAGGGTTGATAGGTACGCAGAAAACCAGTCAGATGATGCATGGACGCGCATAAAGGTGCGGGAAAGTACAAAAGGGACTCTTTCTGTTGACATCCTTTATAAACATGTGTGGTTGTGGGATGGTCATGAAGAAAAGGCTAGAAGATGGCATCTGATTGTAAGAAGAGAAGGCAATTCACAAGAAAGAATGAAGTATAGCCTGAGTAATGCACCGGATGTCACAATCATTGACAAACTTGCGTATATGCAGGCACAACGATATTGGGTTGAGCGACCATTTCAAGACGCAAAGAACCAATGTGGTATGGGAGAATACCAGGCTAGGGGTTGGCCTGCATGGCATCATCATATGACGATGGTAATGTTGGCAATGCTGTTTATGTTAGAGCAACGGTATGTTCACAAGAAAGAGATTCCCTTATTGAGTTGTTATGATATCGCAACAGTCCTAAAGTCTACATTGCCGCGAAGGGATATTGGGGAAGATGAAATACTTCAGCAACTTGAAATCAGGCACAAGAAAAGACTGGCTTCAACAGAAGCTGCTTACCAAAAACAACGACATTTCGAAGGGGTGAACAAG
>JASFHE010000615.1:0-4240 GCA_050123415.1 Desulfobacteraceae bacterium
ACGGCGCTGACACAGGACTAACAACATCAAGCCACCGCCTCTGGCGGTGGTAAATTGACTACGAATATAATAAAAATTCAATATTGTTTTTAGAGCTATTTAGTTTATGGACGCTCTCACTGGATATAATTTGTCAAATGTCAAGACGCGACCCCGTTGTTTTTTCTATCAAATAGAGTTAAAAAAATATTGACAAAAATCAATAGAACAAAGTAACTTTTAAGGATCTAAAAGCATGCATTAATGATATATTGAGGACAAATATTTTTAGTTGATGCAGAAATCCTTGAGCGAGGGAAGCCCTTTGAAAGTTCAAGATAACTTAAGCAATGGGATTTTTCACTGTTCACTGCGACAAGAAATGTTTAAAAATCAATGCAGCAAGATTCAGTTTGCATGGCGGTGTACCCAGAAACCCATTGCAGGAGAATGAGCCTGACTGTCGGAAAAACCGATCTGCTCCTCAATTCAGATGAACAGTGTATTGATCATCCAGTAGCGGGGCAAAAGCTTAATGTCCTCAAAATCAATGTAATCACGGATTTAAACAAGGTTCTTCCATTTTCAATGATAGGGCATGGTGGGTCTTGATAATAATGATGAGGAGTGGTTATGGAGACTCTGCTTGGTGTACTGATTTCATATCTCATCAGCTTGGCCGCGAATATCAGAAGTGAGGCAATTTCTGACAAAAAACGCGAGATTCTGAACGAAAGACTTCAAAAAGAGGCTGAAGTTCTACAATCTCTTGAGCACCTGAAATCGTTCGAATCACAGCTACATTTATTGGGCAACCAGGTTAGGCGTGCAAAATTTCTATCCGGAGTCTCGCGTAAAGAGAAATATCTCTTTCGACTGTTTGGTGATCAGATCTTTCAAAGTCATTTGACCCGTTGGATAACATCTCTTAAGCCCAAAGACAAAGAGGAAGCTCAGTCGGAACTTACTCAACTTATGACGAAGGCATTGCAAGATGGCGGAGCAGATGAAAAAGAGACTAAGGCATTCAAATCGCAGTATTTTACAATTGTTGAAAGGATATTTTTTGAGAACACTCCCCTTTCTCTTTGGCGCCTTAGCCTTTGCCTGAACGCGGCACTAGCAAAACTCGAAGATATTGAAAGAGAAATATTTCAAGAAGGGGCGAAATCCCGTAACGAATACCTTAAACAGCATAAGGAGATCCGTAAGCTGATTATCCATTTTGCCAAGGAGAGGGCTCATAAGTCCGTCAAGAGCTTTGGGAAAACAGAGCTTTCGAAAGTCCTGAGCCGATATTGTCAAATGGTATTGGAATCATGCGATATAGTGGATCTAGCAAATCTCCCTGAAAGGGATCGTTATACTGCGGTGCGCCAACTAGAGCTTCGTAGCCTGTATGTCCCCTTGAGACTGCGAATAGAATCCTACCCTGCGGCAGGAGGAGAGGACGGCATAAGCGGGAGTATGTATGTCCCTTTGGATCTGAGAACTGAATTCTACGGTAAAACTAAGGGTAGGTATGGGCGATTGACTACGCCCACTAGACGAACAGAACATGTTCCCATTGGAGAGAGATTATCCACATCAAATCGCATCATTGTGTTGGGCGACCCTGGCAGCGGCAAAACGAGCCTTTTAAGGTGGTTAGCTACATCCTTCCTCTTAAAGCTAAAGAAAGACCCCGCTTTCAAGAACTTACCAGACGTTGCCACTCTGCCAGATGTAAACTGGATACCGATCCTTGTTCGCTGCCGCGACCTGAGCAAGGAGGATCTGATGGGAACTCTTGATGATGTTTTTCGAAGCACATTTCGAAGGACCGAAATGAATGATGAGGAAATAGCTGCTCTTCAGGCAATCCTGAGGGACTATATCTCTAAAGGAAAAGCGCTTGTGATGATAGATGGTTTAGATGAAATCCCGGATCTCTCAGTGCGGATACGTTTTTGCCAGCAGTTGGAAAGAGCAAGTGTTGCATTCCCAATGCTTCCGATAATAGTCACTTCTCGTATTGTGGGCTACAGGGAAATGGGCCGTCGCTTGGGCCGTGGCTTTGATCACACCACGTTAATGGAGTTTACAAAGGAGGACAAAGATGTATTTGCCAACAGATGGTGTGCGTTGACCGAATTACCAGAGCGTCGAGAGAGGGCTATATCCGAGCTCAAGCATGCTATACACAGCTCAGATCGTATTGAACGACTTACAGGAAATCCAATGCTTTTAACAACAATGGCTCTTGTTAAACGACAGGTGGGCACATTACCCAATCGAAGGCGGGATCTCTATTGGGAGGCAGTACAGGTGCTTCTTAATTGGCGCTCAGAGGTGGATGAGCCCCTCGACCAGCGTGAAGCAATTCCCCAATTGGAATATCTAGCCTACGAAATGTGTAGGAGAGAAATTCAGGAGATTAAACAAAATGACATAGTAGAGATCTTATTAGAGATGCGCTTAGAGTTCCCCAATATACGTCCCGTGAGGAGACGTGATCCTGAGGACTTCATGGCATTGTTGGAAGCTAGGACGGGAATTATCGCAAAAAGTGGAGAGCTGAGGCACAAAGGAAGACCAGTAAATGTATATCAGTTCCGTCACCTAAGTATTCAGGAATACCTCGCTGCGCTTGCTTTGGTAGATGGGCGCTTTCCAGGGAGAGACAAGTCGGTCGGGCTTGCGTGTACTGTAGCCCCAATGGTAAGCCAAATCACTCACAATGACTTGGGCGTAGTCAGAGTGAAAGAGAGTTGGCGTGAAGTTCTCAGGCTTTGTGTATCATGCTGCAGCGATGACGACGTTGATGAAATGATACTGGCAATTCTTAACCCGCTTGACAAGAAACAAGACGAGTTGACTTTAATTACCAGAACCACACTTGCAGCCCTGTGTCTAGCAGACGAGCCGAATGTCAGTGATCAAGCAGCTCATAGGGTTTTACAATCCCTCTGTTGTCTGGTTCGTGAGAAGGACGTTCCACCTTCCTTCGATGTGGTTACTGAATTGAAGGGGGCAGCCTTGGAACTGGTAAGATCGGAGTGGGGAGACATTCTTAAGTCATTCTTGGTTAAGGAATTCATGACCAGAGACGCTCGCTCCAGGTTGCCACCGGGCATGATGTGTGGTATCATTTCCGAAAGTGTTGCGCCTGAGAACAAGATAGAAAGGGAGGCATGGCTCAATGGTGAAGTTGCCAAACTTGCCTCAGCTGACGATAATAGAGCTATTAAGGGTGCCTTCGCAATTGCCTGTATGGCATTCTGGAAAAAGATAGACTGGTCTCATGAAATGATTGATGGCTTGCTCAGTATGCTTTTACGGAATGGATCATCCGCGCATGCTGGTGCGATGGGTTTGTCTTGTCTGAGAAGAAATCGAACTAGCTGGATACCTAATGAAGCCGATATCTTAAAGATAAGAACTTTCATTACCAAACCAGGTTCGGATATGCAGGCGGTTCATTTATTGTTCCCCCTGCTTACGCCGCAGGAGAGAAATGATTATATCGATAAGGTTTTGGGCTGGCTGGAAGATACCCAGCCGGAGGTCAGGTCTGATGCTGCTTGGTTTCTGGAAAGAAACTTCCACGAAGCCTCTTTGATTCTGAAGTCAAAAATGGAAACAGCTGACGAGGGCACCAAACAGGCATTCGTTGAACTAATGAGGGAAATGGAGGTTGGGAGAAATCCTGCCGTATGAAGTCATTATAGTAGTGTTAGACGACGAGTGACCCGCGGAGAGGAAGAGAGGACGGGGAGTTATAGAATATAAAATTGGATACTTGAATGCATACCCGATAGAGGATAACATGATGGCAAAAAAAGTATTGATAATTGATGACGAACCGCATATAAGGCAACTGCTTAATTACGAATTAAGTGAAAGAGGTTTTGACGTCTTTGAATGCGAAGATACACATAGTGTAATGCATACAATTGACCTAATAAATCCTCATGCTATTATTTTGGATATTAAATTAGAAGACGATGTTAGTGGACTGGATATTCTGCAACAAATTCGAGATAAAGACGGACATATTCCTATAATACTTCATACATCATACCAAGAATACAATACTGATGAAAGGGCCAATTCTGCTACATTTTATATTGTAAAGAGCTTTGATCTTTCAAAGGTTGCGGAAACACTGGAGAAGTTATTTTAACAATGTGCTGGCATAACAAATGTGGGAGCTGAAATACCTACTTCCTATTGAAAGATGGAGACGGTCTGGGGTTGTTAGCTGGTTAGCATTCCTTGC
>JASFHE010000616.1:0-4236 GCA_050123415.1 Desulfobacteraceae bacterium
TCAGGATGATACCGGCGGTGGATCGGCTGCTGGAGACATCCGAAATCAAAGAAATATCGAATAACTATCCCCGGAATCTTATCCTCAGGGCAATCAATGAAATCCTGTCCGAAACAAGAAGGGGTATTGAAAAGGGCGAGATAACAAAGGATAGCGGCTCAGTTGACCAGGAATATATCACCAGTATTATAAAGGAACGTCTTGAGCTCCTTTACCGGTCCAGCCTGCGGAATGTCATCAATGCAACAGGTGTTGTAATACATACCAATCTCGGAAGGTCACTGCTTGCCGAAAGGGTAATAGAAAAATTTACAGCCATAAGCGCTGGTTACAGTAATCTTGAGTATGATCTGGAAAAGGGAAAACGGGGGAGCCGCTACACCCATGTGGAAGGAATCTTAAAGGAGTTGACCTCGGCGGAGGCCGCCATGGTAGTGAATAATAATGCTGCGGCAGTACTTATTACCCTTGAGACAATAGCAAAGGATCGCGAGGCGATTGTATCCAGAGGTGAACTCGTGGAGATCGGCGGATCCTTCAGGATCCCTGATGTCATGAAAAAAAGCGGCGCAAAAATGGTGGAGGTCGGGACAACAAACAAAACCCACCTCAAAGATTATGAAGAGGCATTAACACCTGAAACAGGAGCAATACTAAAGGTCCACAAGAGCAATTTTCAGATAGTAGGTTTTAATGAGGAAGTGGAAAGAGCCGTTCTCGTGGAGCTTGGCAGAAAACATAATATCCCGGTAATTGAAGATCTTGGGAGCGGTTCCTTAATTGATCTGTCAAAATACGGCATGGAATGGGAGCCGACTGTACAGCAGGTGCTTAAAGATGGAGTGGATCTGGTAACCTTCAGCGGTGATAAACTATTGGGCGGTCCACAGGCCGGTATAATCCTGGGTAAAAAAGACCTGGTTGAAAAAATAAAGATGAATCAGCTCAACAGGGCGCTCAGGATTGATAAACTCACCCTTCTGGCCCTTGAAGAGACCCTGAATATCTACAGGGATGAAAGAAAAGCGCTTGAATCGATACCCACACTCAGGATGATATGCCAGTCTCATGAAAGCCTCAAGGCAAAGGCCGCGCGGCTTTCCAGGATGATTAAGGTTAAGGATGGAGATGGTTTCAAGGTCGATACTGTAAACGGACAATCAAAGGTTGGCGGAGGCGCAATGCCCCTTATGGAGCTTCATACGCGTCTTCTGAGGCTCAGCCCGGTAAAAATGACCTCCCGGCATATCAATGAGACACTAAAGGCTTGTGATCCTCCGATAATTGTAAGGGTGGAGCAGGATAGTGTCCTTCTTGATGTAAGGACCATACAGGAAAAAGAGCTGAAGATTGTAGCGAAGACCTTAGATGAAATTAATTTAGCCGGTATTTAAGGTATGGAGACAATATGAAAGATATTATTGATTTAGCCGGTATTTAAGGTATGGAGACAATATGAAAGATATTATTGATGATATCCTTCGGGAAAGTATAAAAGTAAAGGAGCTGTTCATAAGGGGATGCAATGAGGATTTGATAGCCCTTGCAAATAAAATTGTTACGTCCTTTACCAGTGACAGAAAGCTTATGATCTGCGGAAACGGGGGCAGCGCGGCCGATGCACAGCATATTGCCGCGGAATTTGTGAACAGGTTCGAAATGGAGCGGCCGCCTCTGCCGGCCATTTCACTTTCAACAGATACCTCCGTTATTACCTGTATCGGAAACGACTATTCCTTTGATGATATATTCACCAAGCAGATAAAGGCCATTGGTCTTGAAGGCGATGTTCTCCTTGCCATAAGCACGAGCGGGAATTCACAAAATGTGATCTCTGCGGCTGAAACAGCAAGGGACATGGGTATTTATGTGGCAGGGCTGGCAGGCGGAAAAGGTGGGAAACTGAAGGACGTTTGTGACCTGTGTCTGACCGTCCCGAACGATATAACCGCAAGGGTGCAGGAGAGTCATATTCTTGCCGGGCATATTATATGTAAACTGGTGGATTATATTTTATTCCAGGGCGGAGAATAATAGTTATGAATGAATGGGAACCGATTTCTCTTGAGAATATCAGGACATACCCTCTTAAAAACAGGGCCAGCAAGGTAACCGTTAAAGAATTCGGAAAGACCTGGACTCCGGGAGGCAGTATGAAGAAGTGGCTGGAGTCCTTACCGGAGATTCTTGCCACCCGGGATCTTCTGGATGTATCCGGGTGTATTGTAAAAGCGGTAAAAAATAAAAAGATGGTTATATTGGGTATGGGCGCCCATCCGATAAAGGTTGGATTAAACCCGGTTATTATTGATCTCATGGAGAGGGGCATAATAAATGCTATTGCAATGAACGGCGCCGGTACAATACATGATTCGGAACTGGCAATGGCCGGACATACATCCGAAGATGTTGATGCGCGACTTGGAGAAGGCATATATGGAATGGCCGAAGAGACAGGAAAGCTCCTTAATGAGGCAATAAAAGAAGGCGCTGCGGAAAATATCGGAATGGGCGCAGCAATAGGCAGCATGCTTTTGAGGGAAGATTATGAGTATAACCGCTCCAGCCTGCTTGCCAGGGCGTCGGAAATGAACATCCCGGTAACGGTGCATGTGGCAATGGGTACGGATACAATTCATTATTATCCCGCAGCAGACGGTGCTGCAATAGGTAAGACATCACACACGGATTTCCGTATTTTTGCCGGTCTTGTTTCAAAAATAGAGGATGGAGTTTTTATAAACCTGGGATCTGCTGTAATTATTCCGGAAGTTTTTTTAAAGTCCCTGACTCTGGCGAGGAATCTCGGGTTTGAAGTAAATAACTTTACAACTCTGGTCATGGATTTTATAAAGGGTTATCGACCTATGACAAATGTATTTAACAGGCCCACAAAGGAAGGCGGTCAGGGATTTTCACTTGTAGGACATCATGAGATCATGTTCCCTCTCCTGGCTGCTGCTGTTATCGAAGGCCTGAATGAGAAGGAGATTTAAAATGCCTATTTACGAGTATGAGTGCATGAAATGCAACGAAGAGTTTGAATGTATAGTTTTAGGAGGAGATACTGTTACATGCCCGAAATGCGATACAGAAAAGGTAAGACGCAAAATGTCGGCCTGCAGTTTTAAGAGCAGCGGCAGCGGTGGAGGTGATTATTCCGCGCCTTCAAGCTCAACCTCATCATCAGGTTGTTCCGGCTGTTCAGGCGGCAGCTGTTCTACCTGCCACTGATATTCCACCAGGAGACATATATGTTCCGTATTGGTTTTGGATATGATGTTCATCGTCTGGCAGAAGGCCGCCGGTTGATACTGGGGGGGATAGATATACCATGGGAATTCGGTCTGCTGGGCCATTCAGATGCCGATGTCCTGACCCATGCAGTTATGGACGGTATACTTGGAGCCCTTGGGCGTGGAGACATTGGACAGCATTTTCCTGACTCCGATCCGGCCTTTAAAGATAAAGACAGTCTCCTGATGCTTCAGGAAGTTATGCTCATGGTCAAGGAAAATGGGTATACAATAAATAATGTCGACAGCACAATAGTTGCGCAGAAACCTAAACTGTCTCCATATATTGCTAAAATGAGAGAGAAGCTTTCAGATGTACTTTATGTGGATGTAAGCAGGATTAATATAAAAGCCACAACCACTGAGGGAATGGGTTTTGCCGGAAGAGGTGAGGGAATGGAGGCATATTCGGTTGTTAGTCTGGTCAAAACGGTTTAAGGTTTATTCGTCTTCGCATTGAGCTTCGCCGTGACAGGCGGTTCAGGGTTTGCAGTCTTTAATATTACGTCAATAATTCGGTGGGGTATAAAACCCCACTCTACGTTTTTGAGGGTTTTAGTAGGGTGGCATTTTATATGCCACTGCGGGAATAGAAATGACAATTAAATTATATAATACAGCAACAAAGCAGAAAGAAGAATTCGTTCCCCTTGTTGAAGGCAAGGCAGGAGTATATGTCTGCGGGGTAACAGTATATGATCATTCCCACATCGGCCACGCCCGATCGGCCATTGTGTTTGATGTCCTTGTAAAATATTTCAGGGCAAGGGGGATGGATGTTACATATATTAGAAATTTTACTGATGTAGATGACAAAATAATCAAAAGGGCCAATGAGCTGGGAAAGGATACTGCTGCTCTTGCCCGGGAATATATAGATTCCTTCTATGAGGACATGGATACTCTCGGGGTAATGAGACCGGATATGGAACCAAGGGCT
>JASFHE010000617.1:0-4230 GCA_050123415.1 Desulfobacteraceae bacterium
ATTCCCATAGATTATGCTACAAACGGGATTCATGTACCGACCTGGATCGCTACTGAAAAGTCATCACTTTTTGACAGGTATCTTGGCCCGGACTGGGCTGAAGACCCTGATAACGAGAGGGTATGGGGACAGATAGAGAAAATTCCCTATACCGAAATATGGCGCTATCATGAAAGGTGCAGAGATCACCTTGTTGCATTTTCACGCCGTCTCCTGGCTGATCAGATGCGAAGGAGAGGAGCTACACCCGCTGAGATCATGAGTGTGAATGATGTGCTGACTCCGGATGCAATGACGATTGGTTTTGCACGGCGGTTTGCCACTTACAAACGAGCTACCCTGCTTTTTAAAAATCCCGACAGGCTTGCAAAAATATTAAATAATCCTGACTTTCCTGTTCAGATCATCATTGCAGGTAAAGCCCATCCCCAGGATAATGAAGGAAAGGAATTCATTAAAACAATAACTCACTACGCGGCAGAGGAACGTTTTCGCAGACGTATAGTATTCCTTGAAGACTACAATTCTCATATTGCCCACATAATGGTTTCAGGCACGGACGTATGGCTCAATACCCCGAGAAGACCCCTTGAAGCCTGCGGAACGAGCGGTATGAAAGCCCTGGCAAACGGATCACTTAACCTCAGTATCCTCGACGGATGGTGGGATGAAGGTTATAAGAGTGATTATGGCTGGGCCATTGGGAAAGGGGAGGAGTATAAGGATCATCAAGCACAGGATGATATTGAAGGCCGCGATCTTTATAATATTCTTGAGAAGGAGGTAGTTCCTCTCTTTTACAAGCGTGGTAATGATGATCTTCCAAGAGGCTGGATAGAAAAAATGAAGGCCGGTTTACGCGATCTTGTTCCTGTTTTTAATTCTCACCGGATGGTCCAGGAATATACAGACCGTTTTTATCTTCCCTGTTCAGCTAGATACAACAGGCTGAGCAGCAGTAAGTATGCGGAGACAAAATCCCTTGCTTCCTGGAGGCAGAAGGTAATGACCGGCTGGAACAGTGTTACAGTGCAGGAGGTCATATCGGAAGAGGGCAGGGATATACCCATTGGCGGTAAGCTTGAGGTTACCGCAAAGGTTGTTCTAGGGGAATTGACGCCTGATGATGTAACTGTGGAGGCCTATTTCGGAAGGCTTGATCACAATGGTGAGTTTAAAGAAAGAGAAACAAAGGAACTTTTACCTGTAAGTCTTGACGGAGAAATTCATGTCTTTAAAGGGGATGTTGGATGTTCTGGAACAGGACGGTTTGGGTACACGGTTCGGATAATGCCAAGCAAGAAAAGACTTGAAAACCCGTTTGTAATGGGGCTTGTGGCGTGGGCGTAAGAAAGACAGGCTCAAGGCGCAGGGCGCACGGGGTAAAATCAGAAGTTTCATACGAGAGATCAGATATCAGAGGTCAGTAAACGATGAGTTGTTTTCTGACTTCCGACTTCTTTTTTCTATTTACTATTAACTGTTTTCTTTTTTAAACCTTGCGCCGTGTGCCTTGAGCCTGGCGCCTTTATTTAAGGATATACACTTTGTCATCAACACTTACTCGCGATCAGATAAACAACCTCGTAGCAGGAAACATTGCGGATCCTTTCAGCATTCTTGGCCCTCATGTAGAAAAAAATAATCTTATAATAAGAGGCTTTATACCGGGAGCAAAGAGTGTATCGGTTAATGGTCTTGGCGCAGACAATCCTGCCCAGCCTGTACAGGTCGATAAAAACGGCCTGTTTGAGGTTATGTTTCCTTCGGATACGCCAATTAATCCCTATCGTTTGAATGTCGAATTTTCAAGCTGTAACAGGTCATCTTTTTATGATTGTTATTCCTTCATGCCGATACTGAACGATTATGATATGTACCTCTACGGCCAGGGCAATCATTACAATATATATGAAAAGCTCGGTGCACATATTGTCACTCACCAGGGAATCCGCGGGACACTTTTCGCGGTATGGGCGCCGTCTGCAAAAAGAGTTAGTGTTATCGGCGACTTTAACCAGTGGGACGGCCGAAGGCACATGATGCGTAACCGGGGCTCATCAGGCATTTGGGAATTGTTTGTTCCTCTTCTCGGTCAGGACCTACTATATAAATACGAAATAAGGACACAGGATGATGTCATCCTTATAAAAGCTGATCCCTTTGCTTTCCGTTTTGAAAAAAGGCCAAAAACAGCGGCCGTGGTTCATGATATAGATAATTATATCTGGAATGACGGTAAATGGATGTCTGACAGGGAAATGTCCAATCCCCTTGAAAAACCAATGGCTATATATGAGGTTCACCTCGGCTCATGGAGACGAAAGCAGGACGAGGATAACCGCTGGCTTACATATAAGGAGGCAGCGGAAGAGTTAATACCCTATGTTAAAGCTATGGGATACAATTATATTGAACTTCTGCCCGTTTCAGAACATCCCTTTGACGGATCATGGGGATATCAGGTAACAGGTTATTACGCGGTCACATCCAGGTTTGGGACTCCTGACGAGTTCATGGCCTTTGTTGACCGGTGCCACCGGGAAGAGATTGGTGTCATACTGGATTGGGTGCCCGCGCATTTTCCAAGAGATTCATACGCCCTGGAGTATTTTGACGGAACCCATCTTTATGAACATGAAGATCCCAGGCAGGGTGTGCATAAAGACTGGGACACCCTTATTTTTAACTACGGCAGGAATGAAGTAAAAAATTTTCTTGTGGCAAACGCCCTTTTCTGGCTGGATAAATATCACATTGACGGTCTCAGGGTTGATGCTGTTGCATCCATGCTTTACCTTGATTACTCGAGGAATGAAGGTGACTGGATTCCCAATAAATATGGCGGTAATGAAAACATTGATGCCATTGAATTTATCAAAAACCTCAATACTAAGATCTACGAAAAGTTTCCCGGAGTTGTCACAATAGCAGAGGAGTCGACCGCGTGGCCGGGGGTTACTCTTCCTGTACACCTTGGCGGACTGGGCTTTATGTTCAAATGGAACATGGGATGGATGCATGACATGCTTACATTTATGGCAAAGGAACCTGTCCACAGGCGGTATCACATGGACAACCTTACCTTTGCGCTTTTATATGCCTTTCATGAAAATTTTATCCTTCCCCTTTCACATGACGAGGTGGTCCATGGAAAGGCTGCATTGCTTTCCAAGATGCCAGGGGATGACTGGCAGAAATTTGCCAACCTCAGGCTTCTGCTTGGCTACATGTACGGTGAACCGGGTAAAAAAATGCTTTTTATGGGAAGTGAGTTGGGACAGTGGAGCGAGTGGGATCATGATCAGTCCCTTGAATGGCATCTGCTGCAGTATGAAAATCATCAAAAAATCAGGGATTATGTAAAGGAACTAAACCATCTGTATCATTCCGAACCTGCCATGCATGAAGTGGATTTTTCCCATGAGGGCTTTGAGTGGATCGATTTCAGGGATGCTGACTCATCAGTTATTTCATTTATACGAAGGGGAAGGAATCCTGAAGATATTCTTCTCTTTGTATTTAATTTTACTCCTGCTCCAAGGGAAAGTTACAGGATCGGGGCGCCTGTCGGGGGATATTACAGGGAAATCCTTAATTCCGACTCTATCAATTATGGCGGTTCAAACATGGGGCTGGGAGGCGGCATTTCCGCCGATGAAAAGGAGTGTCATGGAAGGCCCTTTTCACTCAATCTGACTATTCCGCCCCTGGGTATGCTTATTCTGAAACATGAATGAAATTCGCAAATATTGATCAAACCAGGCTTGATTCCTTAAACAAAATCGGATAAGAATAGACCTTAAATTTTTCGATTTTCTGCCGAAAAGTTGTTATTTTGAAATCGAATCTCTAATTTGGTGATAAAAAAGGGGCATTGACAGAGGAGGTCAGTATTAACATGTTACTTGATGACAGTATCCTGAATGACCTGGCAATTCTGATAGTTGATGATGAACCGGACATTCTTGAAACCATCGAAGATGAGCTGTATATGTGTATACTTCACAAGGCCGAAGATTATGAAACCGCCCGTGATTATCTGGATAACTATAAATATGACATAGTTATACTCGATATTATGGGAGTTAACGGCTTTGAACTGCTCAAACAATCGGTTTCAAAAGGATTTCCCACTGTTATGCTGACTGCCCATTCACTTACACCTGATGCGTTAAAAAAATCGATTCAACTGGGCGCAGTGTAAGTGAATGGGCAGTCAGCATAACA
>JASFHE010000618.1:0-4225 GCA_050123415.1 Desulfobacteraceae bacterium
TGCCCATGCCACTGCAAAAGCAGAATGTGTGTGTACGATACTGTAAATATCTGATAAAGAGCGGTACAGTAAGGCATGTGTCGGTGTGTCGGAAGAAGGATTCATTTTTCCCTCCACCTTATTCCCTTCCAGATCCACAAGGACCATATCCTCTGGCATCATATCATCATATTGAACACCACTGGGCTTTATGGCAAATATACCCTCCGAGGGGTCCAGGGCGCTTACATTGCCGAAAGTATATATGGCCAGTTTCTGTCTGGGGACTTCCATATTGGCCTTCCAGCACTTTTCTCTCAGTTCTTTGTATTTACTCATTTTTCCTCCTCTGCCCGGATCAACCGTTCATGTAACCCGTAAAGGTATGTATATTTTCTCTGGTTATAATATTCAGAGGCATGATGACCTCTTTACTGATCTCTTTCTTAAGTACAATATGGTCATAAAGCATAATGATGCCCCGATAACCCTGGACTTCCGGCTGCTGTGTCAGGATAAAATCGATAGTCCCCTTCTCTACAGCAGACTCTCTGCCGGGGATGATATCGTAACCGACCAGGGGAATGAATGTGTATTCATCTCCCTTGTTATCAAGAAAGGATGCAATGTAGTAAACGGAAGAGTTTGCTGCGAATATTCCGCATGGAAGCTGTGTGTTATTCACGCAGAATTCTTCAAGCCTGCTGTGGAAGTGGTTTTCATCATCAATCTCTGCCTTAATTGTCATCAGTTTTATTTCGGGCATAATCGCATTCATAAAATAGCGAAATCCCTCGATTCTATTATAGAGGTGATAATTGCTTCCGGGAGGATCAACAATAAGAAGATAAGGTTCCTTTTCTGCTAAAATTTTCCCGGCAATAAGAAGGCTCATTAGTTTTCCGGAGAGTACACCACTCTGGCGTGAGTCCTGACCTATATATGCGGATCGCCTTCTGAGATCGGGAATATCTGTGTCAATAAGAATATAGGGAATATCGGTCTTCTCCAGAAGCCCCCTCATGTCATTTGGACGACAGGGCACAATCAGCAGTCCTTCTGCATCAGAGGAAAGGGCACTGGAAAGAGCATCCATGCAGGATGTGGAAGAGTAACGATCAAAGGGAAAAATCCTGATATCGTTCCCAAAGGAAACAAGCTCATCTGAGGCCTTCAGAACTCCTTCTTCTACCAGTCGCCAGTACCCGCCATCCTGGTCTCTGTGAGGGACGACAACAGCAAAAACATGTTTTTTTGTCTGCTTTAGTCCCCTGGCATGTATATTGGGAATGTAATTCAGGTCTTTCATGGCCTTCATAACCTGTTCGGCCGTTTTTTCCGAATAACGTCCCCTTTTATGGATTATCCTGTCCACTGTACCGATGGAAATACCAACGGCTTCAGCGATATCTTTCATGGTTGTCATACAATCTCCGCCCATTGCGTTATCGATAACGCAGTATAATATCTCAATGTTTTACTGTCAATTATTTTACTGGGAGAGTAAATGTATCTATCTAAAAGATATAATTGACAAAATGGTACAGTTAAATATTATTGCGTTATCGATAACGCAAATATATATACAGGATATGACAATGAAAATAAACAAAAAAACTATATCCATGATTGAAAACGGAGATACTGTACTTGGCATTGAATTTGGTTCCACCCGGATTAAGTCTGTTCTGATAGGAGAAGATTACAATCCTCTGGCTTCCGGAGGGTTTGACTGGGAGAACTCCCTGACCGATGGAATTTGGACTTATCCCCTGGAACAGATATGGGGAGGCCTCCAGGCCTGTTATGCTGATCTCGCACGTGATGTAATAGGCCGATACGGTGTGGCTCTAAGTCGTATCAAAGCTCTTGGGTTCAGTGCAATGATGCATGGTTATATGGTTTTTAACAGAGAAGGCAATCAGGTGGCACCATTCAGGACCTGGAGAAACAATATTACCGGTCCTGCATCAGAAGAGCTGACCGAACTCTTTAATTATCCCATTCCCCAGCGCTGGAGCATTGCCCACCTCTATCAGGCCATTCTGAACAACGAGGAGCATGTTAAAGATGTCGCTTTCATGACCACCCTGGCGGGCTTTATTCACTGGAAACTCACCGGACAAAAAGTGATCGGGATCGGAGATGCTTCAGGGATGTTTCCCATCGATCTGAAAACAAAAGACTTTGACATGAATATGTGTTCACTCTTTGATAATCATATAAAAGAGAAAATTTTTAACTGGAAGCTTAAGGAGATCCTTCCGCAAGTCCTGCTCGCAGGAGAGAATGGAGGTGTGCTGACAGAGGATGGAGCCATTCTGCTTGATCCTGCCGGTATACTTAAATCTGGCGTTTCTGTCTGCCCGTCCGAGGGCGACGCGGGCACTGGTATGGCTGCCACTAACAGTGTTGCAGTAAGGACAGGAAACGTATCAGCCGGGACATCAGTGTTTGCAATGATTGTGCTGGAAAAGGAGCTCAAAAATGTACATCATGAGGTAGACCTGGTCACCACACCGGACGGGAATCTTGTGGGCATGGCCCACTCAAACAACTGCAGTTCCGATTACGATGCCTGGCTCAATCTCTTCGGAGAGGCACTGGAAGCACTGGATAAAGGCGTATCTAAAGACGCTCTCTACGGTACACTGCTTCAGCAGGCCCTCAAGGGAGATCCTGACTGTGGCGGTCTGTTGAGCTTCGGATATGTTTCGGGTGAACACATTACCGGGTTTACCGAAGGCAGACCTCTGTTTGTCCGTTCACCGGAGGGCCGCTTCAATCTGGCCAATTTTATGCGTACTCACCTGTTCACCTCCCTGTGCGCCCTTCGGACAGGACTTAATGTGCTCTTCGATGAAGAAGGAGTTAAGGTCGATGAGATAAGGGGGCATGGCGGTTTTTTCAAATCTCCGGGAGTCGGGGAAAAAATCATGGCGTCAGCAACAGGTACGCCCGTTTCTACCCTGAAGACCGCCGGAGAAGGCGGGGCCTGGGGAATGGCCCTGCTGGCATCCTTTATGGTCCAAAAAGATAAAACCATTACCCTGCCTGATTTTCTCTCTCATATCTTTGAAGACAGCATACAGGAAGCAGTAAAACCGGAGCCTGAGGATGTGAAAGGTTTTGAAAAATTCTTTGAACGCTATCACAAAGGCCTGGCAATAGAAAAGGCTGCTGTAACTCATCTGAATTTTGAGGAGAAACATTAATAAACCACCAGCTCCCAATACCATATCCTTATTTTTCATTTGATCCGGAGAATATTGACCAGCGAATACCATGCTGGTAGTATGCGTCATTCAATCAACTAATTTTTTCGAATGGAAACAAACATGAAGACAAAAAACACCTTTGCTCTGATATGGGATATGGACGGAACTATGGTCGATACCCGTCACGCCCACTGGCTGGCCTGGAAACAGGCTATGGCCGCTGAAAAATACGACCTCAATTGGGAAACCTTCCTGAAAACCTTCGGTCAGCGGAATGACACAATATTGCGCGACCTGCTGGGCCAGGACCTTCCGGATACTGGAGTTGTCCGGATAGGCGATGTAAAAGAACAGATGTTCAGGGATATACTGAAAGATCAAGGGGTTCAGCTTCTGCCCGGCGCGGGGCAGCTCATAGATCAGGCCGAAACTTGCGGCTGGCCTCAGGCAATAGTCTCATCAGCGCCTCGCGAGAATATAACCACAGTACTGGAACTGCTCAACCGAACTGACACATTTTCCGTTCTGGTATGCGCCGAAGACGTCAGTCAAGGCAAGCCTCACCCCGAGGGTTGTATCACCGCCTCCCGGAAACTTGGAGTTTCACCATCGAATTGTATAGTACTTGAGGATGCCCCGGCAGGACTTGAAGCAGCCCGCCATGCAGGCATGGCATGTGCAGGTGTACTATCAACCCACGATCACCTAAGTGACGCCGATCGGATCGTAAACGCCCTCGAAGAGCTCTCCCTGGCAGATATTGAATCACTCATCATAAAGCATGGAGCTGTATAATAAAGAGAAATATATTTAGTATGTGGCAATGACAGGGGTGTAATAGTAGCTTTCACATTAGTGCTAAATCAAAAGGACTCTGTGATTTAGATTCATTCTTAATATTTTATTAAAAGCGGCGCGTTTCTGGGACAATGTCTCAACTTAGATTTGCATTACACTACATGCGGAAACAGGGTTAGTAATAATTAAATTCTCCATATTTTTTGTCAAGACATTTTGGGAAACGCGGT
>JASFHE010000619.1:0-4216 GCA_050123415.1 Desulfobacteraceae bacterium
GTTTCCAAAAGCTGATTTGTTGTCCTGTAGTATCTTGAAATTCGTCGGAGACAGGAATCCGGTACCTTTATGCTTTTAATTTCCGCGTAATTTATTATACTCACAGCTCAACCCCATTTATCAGTGAATTTTTTATGCCCAACAGACAACTGCTTATTTAGCTGACTTTACCAGTGCTTTGATATGATCGGGTGTTATACCGCAGCACCCTCCATCACATTTACATCAGATAAAGGTAATTGTTTTTAAAATTTATGTTTTATCGGGATGATCGATTATCCTGGAGATAGTTGAAAATGTCCTGAATATTATTAAGGAAGAAAAAACAAGTTTGACAAGTCCATATTTCCATTTTAATATGACAATCGAAATATCCCTTATTTTGGGATTTTTCCGGAAGGCAGCTCATATATCCTGGCGAGGAACGGCTGCCTTCCACCCATTTATAAATTCTTCTGTTTTAGCTTTTTACAGGTATCACCCCCTTTCATTAAAGTACAGATGAGTATTCATTATTTTGTAAGCCATTTAAAATATTTTTCACCCTAAAAATCTCATAAAAAAAGCCACGATGTCCCGTGTCATACATGACACAAAGTACCTTCGTGGCCTTTAATACAATTTATTTTTTTATTCAGATAAAAAACATCTGTAAGTAACTATTCAGGATCTGTCTGTAAATCCGAATCTATTCAGCTTCTGCAGTTTTGATTCAAAGTTATTCTTATCCAAGATCCGGGGGCAAGTCAAGTTCTTTTCTTTTATTCTTTGTTGACACTCGCCATAAACCGGTTAACTCCCATTAGTCATCTATGATAAAGACAGCTTCCTGTAACTACTGAGTCTTTCACGAAATGAATTCGTATCTATCCAGCCACAAGAATTTATTTCCGGACAGAAACCCCTGTAAACACATTCAGGTACACAAACGTCATAAAGTTCCGGCAACTGTTTTTTAACGGCTGCCAGTAAAGCATTCCATGCTTTACCGGTTTCCTGTGAAGCCTGTGTGCATAGTCTTTTTCTTGAGATGTTTATAACAGCCTGGGCATTAGCAACACACTCATGTGAAACCAGTTGTGCCTGGGGCAACCGGTCCCTGTTGACTCCTGTCCGGTCGCTCCTCTGAGTACTCACGAAATGTTCAATACCTATTTTATGTCTTACAAAATGGACACTAACCCAGTAGGGTAAATCACACCACTTCCATTTCATTATGAGTTGACGTATTGGAGAATGTTCCGAAAGCAGGATTTTATATTTCCATTTTTTACCGGGTTTCCCTTTTCCTTTATCCATGCCTATTGTGGTTCGCGCTGAATCCGCAACCTCACGCCATGTTCCCTTTACCTCAAGATAATCTATCCGCATTGCAGACAATCCTTTAATTGTGGCTGATCAACCTGTAAATGGTTCACAATATAATCCCGGACCGTTTCCTCCAAAGACTGGAAATCGAGAGGACAACCTGTTTCCCTGAGTCTGCCCATTTCAGCCTGAGTAAAATACTGATAGTTATCACGAATTGCCAGCGGCATGTCAATATAATTGATATTGGTTTCCAGCCCCATGGCTGAAAATACAGCTTTTATAAGATCATTCCAGGATCTGGCACAGCCGGTACCCAGATTGAAAAGTCCGTTCACATTCGAATACATTAACAGCCACCACATTACATCAACACAATCCTTAACATATATAAAATCACGCATCTGTTCCCCATCGGCATAATCATCACGATGGGACTTAAAAAGATTTACATTTCCCTTTTCTTTGATCTGATTAAATGCCTTTAATACTACACTTGCCATCTCCCCTTTATGGTATTCATTCGGTCCGAATACATTAAAGTATTTCAGACCGATGATTTTATTAAAAAGCCCATATCGTTCTGCATACAAATCAAAAAGATGTTTTGAATATGCATATTTATTGAGCGGGTAAAGAAAGTGCAGATCTAATCCATCGGAAAAACCCTTTCTCCCGTCTCCATAGGTCGCAGCGCTGCTTGCATAAAGGAAACGTATATCTCTTTTTGCGGCCCATTCCGCAAGTATCCGGGTAAACCTGTAGTTATTTTCCATCAGATAATCTGCATTGTTTTCAGTAGTACTTGAACACGCACCCATATGGACAACAGCCTGGGGATCATATTTCAGGCGACCGGAATTAACGGTTTCCAGAAATACATTCTTATGAATATAATCTGAAAATCGGAGGTCTCTCAGGTTTTTCCATTTCTCGCTGTCCTTCAAATCATCAACAATAAGGATATCATCTATTCCTTCCCTGTTGAGTTTCCGGACAAAACAACTTCCGATAAAACCGGCTCCTCCTGTAACAATAACCCTTTTCATTGCATATGAATCTCCCTTGCATTCAGTCTAATGCCCATCCAAAAACTAAAGTTTTTGTTCGGTAGCTTTCAGCACTCAGCGTTCAGCTTTTAGCAAAAAGCTTTTAAAATAAAGACTTAGCTGACGGCTGATAGCTGAACGCTGAAAGCTCTGGACACTAGTCTAATTTCTCAAGAGCCTTTCCCAGCTTTTCATTGCTTTGGGCAATCAGTGCTGCCATTTCTCTGATATAACCGGCACTCTCCCCTTTTCCTGTTGTTTCAAGTTCAGAGGCAAATGCCTCGTACTCCTCAATATGGGAATGGTTATGTTTACGCCAGTGTTCAATTCTCATTTTTGCTTTTTCATTACTATCCATTAGTTTTCTCCTTTTATTGCAGGTTGTATTGTTTACATTCACCGCAAACACTATGAAAGCATGAAATACAGTATATTTTATTCCGATATTCTACTGATCGGTTTTTTAATACCTGTTGAGCGCACTGGCTGCATGTCAGATAAATACTTGGCGATTCATAGAATAGCTGTCCTTTCTCAACCTCTTCGCAGTTGAAAAGTTCATCAGTTGTCATTGAAAAAAGTTTTTCAATACGCCTGTCCATTAATTTTTGAAAACAGACTGTTTCCTCCAGTGTTATCCCGCTGTTCATAATCTTCTGTTCCAGGTTGTCGAATTCAACTTCATCTCCATACTTCTGCTGCTTTAAGGAAAACATGAAGCTTGTTCCGGTATCATTTATTACGAGAGAATAGACATGCTTTCCAAAATCCATGACCTGCAGCCGCTGATTTCCGAAAGTTGCCCCCAGCAGGATCTGGATAGCATCAATGGCTGATGTACAATTCTGTGCCAGAATAGATATGCTGACATTCAATCCGCCGATTTCAGCAACCAGTTGCTGGATATACTCGCTGAGTTTTGCACCTATAACCAGATCAGGACAAATATGCCCGTGAAAATCAACGAGCCTTTTCATTGTCATATTTAAAAGCATCTTCCGATCCTCCCTGTAAAAAGCCATTAATTCATTGTCATTCAGGATCCTGAAACATAAAATCCAGTTTCCTTCACATACTTCCATATGTTGGCCGGGATTCCGGATATGGAAATAAATAAAGAAAACCTCACCTCCATTTACATTCACTAAAAATCCATTGGAAAAAAAGCCCTCTTTTTTCAAAAACCTGCCCAGTATTTCCCTGACTACATAGGTCTTTTCTTTATAAATAAAGGAAAGAGGCATTTGTCTGGCATTGTCAAAGTCAACCAATACCTTTGCCTGGATATACTCCACAAGGTCATGTTGAATAGAACGCAGGGCCTCGGTTTTCTCCATGTCAGCTTTCCTCTTTATTGGTTTTCATAAGAAAAAAGGCCACAAAGGTGTGTACCATACCTGGCACAACAGACCTTCATGGCCTTTTCTTCAGGCTGCCTTCAAATTCAGCTTAAAATTAATTATTTATATAGATATGCGAAATTTACGCAAAAAAACATGAATATCCAGCTTCTGCTGTAATATGCAATATATCAGGATTCGAAAAAAATCCTGTGATCAACCAGATTCATTTCCTTTATCCGGGCTTTTATTTTTTTCTGTTCACCGAATATGCTCTCCAGGTACCAGAGTCCTTCTTCTTCGGGCCTGATGATATCTACGGATTCCATTATCAGGCTTTCCTCACCATTATTTATGAAATACGCATTAGCTTCACACATTTTTTAAGACCTCCTTTAAAAGTGTTACAGCTTTATCAACCATGTGGGGCAATGGTTCTTTTACTACACCTATTATCTCAGCGGACTCCTGGGTGAAGGGCAGTAATATCTTATAGGCATAACTCGACATAACCGCCTC